>JALSMF010000056.1 GCA_026987795.1 Bacteroidales bacterium | reverse complement strand
TCCGGAACAGGAAAATACTACTACAAAGACCCGAATGCCGTGGGCTTGGTTACTACAGAAGATATGCTTGTAATGATGGATGAAATGGGTATTGAAACCGGTATTGATATTGACAAAATTCTTGAAATCGGAAATACGGTTGAGAAAATTGTCGGCAGAAGACTTCGTTCTGAAACCGTAAAAATGGGACGAATTCCTAAAAGTTTATCCGGAAGAAAGTAGTTTAAAAAATGCAAGAACGTAAAAGCGGAATATTATTGCACATAACCTCCCTTCCGGGAAAATACGGTATAGGAACGCTCGGCGAAGAAGCATACAGGTTTGTTGATTTTTTATCCGAAACCAAACAAACTTATTGGCAAATATTGCCGCTGGGACACACCGGGTTCGGAAATTCACCTTATTCTGCTTTTTCTGCTTTTGCAGGAAACCCGTTGCTGATTGATTTACAATCACTGCCTGTAAAATGTTTCAAACAAAAAGAATATAAAGTTTCTGACATTGATTACGATTTTGTTAAAAAAACAAAAATAAGTTTACTGAAAAAACTTGCCTCAGATTTTTTAAGTTCAAATATTCCTGAAAAATCTGATTTTGAAAAATTTAAAAGCGATAATAAATTTTGGCTTTTCGATTATGCATTTTTCATAAGTTTGAAAGAACTGTATGAAGAAAAGCCGTTTTGGATGTTTGACGATGATTTAAAATTCAGAGATAAGGACACTCTTTTAAGATATGCAGAAACCCTGAAACATGAAATTGAAATATTTGAGGTTATCCAGTATTTTTTCTTCAGACAATGGTTTAGGCTTAAAAAATATGCAAATGAAAAAGGCATCAAAATAATAGGAGACTTGCCTCTTTATGTGGCACCCGACAGTGCTGATGTATGGAAACATCCTGAAATTTTTATGCTTGACGAAAATCTCGTCCCTGTCAAAGTTGCCGGTGTTCCGCCGGATTATTTCAGTGCAACCGGACAACTGTGGGGAAACCCGGTTTATAATTGGCAATTTCAAAAACAAAACGGATATGAATGGTGGGCAGAACGAATCGACTTGAATTTCAAATTATTTGACATTGTGCGTATTGACCATTTCAGAGGTTTATCAGAATTTTGGGCAATTCCTTTCGGAAACAGAACTGCAGAACAGGGAGAATGGCTGCCCGGACCCGATGAAGACTTTTTTGAAAAAATATTTAAGAATAACTCAAATTTTATTGCAGAGGACTTAGGATTTATAACAAAAAACACAGAAAATCTAAGAGACAAATACAATTTACCCGGAATGAAAATATTACAATTTGCATTTAATTCCGGACCATCCAACCCTTTTCTTCCGCATAATTATGCTAAAAACACCGTGGTTTATACAGGAACACACGACAATGATACATCAAACGGAATATTTAAAAATTTTTCAAACGAAGAAAAACTTTTCTCAAATAAGTATTTTCATTATACAGATAACGGTTTTGCTCACGATTTAATAAAACTTGCATGGTCATCGGTTGCAAACACGGCAATTGCTCCTCTGCAAGACTTACTTATGCTAAGTTCAGAACACAGAATGAATACCCCCGGTACTACAGAAAATAACTGGATTTGGCGTTTTAAACCCGAAGACATATTACAAAAACACAAAAATTTTCTGGCAGAAACTACAAAAACTTTCGGGAGACTGTAAAAACAAAAATTTAATTCTTAATATGTAATATCCTTGTGTTTTTATCATAAATACAAGCATATTGCTTAAGAGGAAACTGAGCCGGTCCCTTTTCTGCAGCCCCGTCAAAAAACAAAGAAAACTCTGATCCGCAACAAACAGAATCAACCGCAAAAAAGCCGTCTTCTTTTACCGTAACCCTGCCGCAATCAATATCATAAGGACATGCTCTGTCATAAGCTCTGTATTCATCTGCAGAAATACAATAAACTAAAATACCGCTAACACCGCCGGTAACATAAACATAACCTCCCGTTATCTGTAAATCATAATATAAAGGATCTGTCAAATCAATATAGAAATCAACCGACACATTCGGAACCGGGTTTTTCTTCTCGTTACAAGACAAAAACAATGTCATATTCAGTAATAAAACTGCATAAAACAGAGTTTTTAAATTAAATTCGGATAGTTTTATCATTTTTTTAATATGTTTGAAAATTATAAACATTAAATTTGTTGCCGCTGATTATCTTATATGCAGGTTTTTGAAAAAAGCAAATATATTATTTTATTTTCAATATTTTTATTGATTGCATTACCGGTATATGCACAAAAAAGTGATACCGAAACAATACCGGACACAATAATAAATAAAAACGACACCGTAAAATCAGAAAAGAAATTCTCGATTCGTAATATTTTCAAAAAACAGAATAAAAAAAAACAATCGGAAATCAGTGACTCAAGTTCTTCAGAAAAAAAGAAACTTTCACTTCGAAACTTTAAAAGAAAAAATAAGTCGGACAGCACAAAAAATGATTCTCTGACAAACGATTCATTATCAGCAAAAGACAGCAGTGAAAAAAATAAAAAAGGCACGGAAAAACCACAACGAATAACTCCGAGTGTATGGCTTAGCCTTAACGCAGCACAGCAAGACTCGCTGCTCAAAGCGTGGGATGATTATGACAGAGAGTTTTATGTAAAAAAATATAAAACATCCAAGTTCATAAAAAAAACGGATATGAAACGCGATAAAAATTTCGCGGAAAAGTTTATTCTCAGACACACTACTGATAAATCTTACAAATACAGAAAAAAGTTAATCAACAGGCGTATTTCCCGATACAAAAAAACAATGCGCTATGACAGGTTTAAAAAATCAGAAACAGCACCGAACGATTCTCTGTCAGACCAAAAGCGGTACCAAACGGTTAATAAAAAATTTAAAAGAGAAGCCAAACAGGAAGCTGTCAGAAAAAATAAAGTTATCCTGAAATATGACAAAAAAGAAGAGCGATTAAGAAAAAGATACAAACTTTCCGAAAACGAAATAAAAGTTCTGAACAAAGGTAAAGGAATGAGATTAAAAGGAACTGAAAAAATCATTTTTAACAAAGCTCTGAAAAAACAAGAAAAGTTTACCGAAAAGCTGCTTAAATTAAGAAGAAAAAGAAGTTTTGCCCTGCAAAATAAAGAAGTACAGAAAAGAATGAAGGAAGATAAAAAAAGAATAGCAAAAAGAGACAGAGAAATGAATAAAAATCTCTATAAAAAGAAAAAAGATAAAGCAAAAAATAAAAAACACGACTCATCGGAATATCCGAGAAGATTCTTTTAACCGTAACCTTTATGACAATTTACATCAAAACTAACAATAAAATTCTGCATCGATACTCCCGAAAAACTTGCATTTCGTCAAAATATTTTGTATATTTGCATATTGAAAAAAGAGTCTCGCAGTATTGTATCGGAATACAACGGGATTCTTTCTTTTTTTACTGTTTAAAATAAACATTTTATGGCAGAAGTAACTTATTTAACCGAAGAAGGATTAAAAAAACTTAAAGAAGAAATTGAGTACCTCACAACGGTAGAACGCCCTAAAATATCAAAACAAATTGCAGAAGCAAGAGATAAAGGCGACCTTTCCGAAAATGCAGAGTATGATGCAGCAAAAGAAGCTCAAGGCTTAATAGAAATGAAAATAGCACAACTTCAGGCTACTCTCAGAAATGCTAAAATTGTTGATGAATCAATGATTAATACGACACATGTTCAAATTATGAACAAGGTTAAACTTAAAAACACCCAAACCGGGGCAATTATAGAATATACTATAGTTTCCGCAAGAGAAGCCGATTTAAAAGCAAAAAAAATATCTGTTGACACACCCATTGCACAAGGGCTTATGGGCAAGAAGAAAGGAGATAAAGTAAAAATTAAAGTCCCTGCAGGTGAAATCACTTTTGAAATTCTGGATATTTCAGTTTAGATATAAAAATAATGGCATCAATATTTACAAAAATAATAAACGGCGAAATCCCTTCATACAAAATAGCAGAAGATGAACACTACTATGCTTTCTTAGATATTAATCCTCTTACAGAAGGACATACGCTCGTTATACCGAAAAAAGAAACCGACTATATTTTTGACCTCGACGATAAAACAATCGGAGGTCTTATGATTTTTTCCAAAAAAATTGCAAAAGCAATTGACAAAGCCGTAAACTGTATAAGAGTCGGAGTAATCGTAATCGGAACCGAAGTTCCGCATGCTCATATACACCTTATACCGTTTAATGATGAAGCCGAGCTGAACTTTAAGCGGGAAAAGCTCAAATTCTCT
>JALSMF010000055.1 GCA_026987795.1 Bacteroidales bacterium | reverse complement strand
TCCCGGTAATACACCTTCCGATATTGAAAATCTTGTAACCAAGCCCCTCGAAAAAGAAATTTATACAATAAAAGATATAAAAACGCTTACCTCAACATCATCGCAGGATAATTCCGATATTATCGTAGATTTTAATTCCGGAGTTGACATAAAAGCAGCATTGCAAGACGTAAAAGATGCAGTTGACAGGGCAAAAAACGATTTACCGGATGATTTGCCCGTAGATCCTATGGTTATGGACGTTGATATGTCTGAATTTCCTATAATTAACGTAAACCTTTCCGGAGATTTTTCTTCCGAAGAATTGAGAGAATATGCTGAAAATCTTGAAGATAAGATAGAAGAAATACCCCAAATATCTAAAGTAAACATAAAAGGAATAGAAGAAAGACTCATACGTTTAAATTTAGATAAAGAAAAAATGGACGCATTCCATTTAAGCTTTAACGATATTGAAAATGCCGTAAAATACGAAAACGTATCAGTATCCGGAGGAGATGTTATTATTAACGGAACGCGCCGGTCTGTCAGAACGGTAGGAGAATTTAAAGATATTAACGAAATTCAGGAAATAATAGTTAAAAGTGAAAACGGAAAATCAGTATATCTGAAAGATGTTCTCGACGGCGGAAAAGTTATTGACGGCTTTAAAGACGTTAAAAGCATTGCAAGACTGGGCGGAAATTCAGTTGTAACATTGCAGATAATTAAAAAAAGCGGAGAAAACCTGCTGGCTGCAACCGAGCAAATAATGAACGTTATTGCAACTGCCAAAAAAAATGAACTGCCCGAAAGTTTAGAGGTGAAAATTACAAATGACCAGTCCGATATGGTCAAGAAAATGATAATGAACCTGGAAAACAGCATTATCATGGGAATGATTTTCGTAATGGCAGTACTCTTTTTCTTTCTCGGAGCCAGAAATGCAATATACGTAGGCTTAGCAATTCCTACATCAATGCTCATTTCTTTTGTTGTTCTTAATGCTTTGGGAATAACAATAAATATGATGACACTGTTCGGTTTAATACTTGCTTTGGGTATGTTGGTCGATAACGCAATTGTAGCAGTAGAAAATATTTTCAGATTTGTTTCTGAAGGTTACTCTCTGTACGAGGCAGCCAAACTTGCCGTAGGTGAAATAGCATGGGCAATAATTGCTTCTACGGCTACAACTTTGGCAGCGTTTTTACCGCTTATATTTTGGCCAGGAATGATAGGAAATTTTATGAAATACCTTCCCATCACTCTGATTATCGTTATGAGTGCTTCTCTATTTGTAGCTCTTGTCATTATTCCTGTAGTAACATTCGGGCTTTCAAATAAAAAAGAAAGAAAACCGCCTAAAAAAAGAGTTATTACAATAGTTGCCGCCACAGTTATACCTGCAATTCCGTTGTATGCATCAGGAATTAATGCCGTCGCTAATATATTGATTATTATTGCCTTAGTCAGTTTTTTGAATTATTTTATTTTCTATGATGCTTCAGTTCGTTTTCAGAATACTTTTTTGCCTAAATTAGAATCTCTTTATTCAAGATTCTTATCATTTGCTTTATCAGGAAAAAAACCGGGTTTGTTCTTACTCGGAACATTTGTTGTGCTTATTCTTACAATGATGTTTTTTCAGATGAGAAAACCCAACGTTGATTTATTTCCGATTAATGACCCTAAATTTTTAGTTGTAAAATCAGAACTGCCCTTAGGATATGATATTACAAAAACCGATTCAATATCACGGCTTATAGAGAAGGATATTACAAAGGTTATAAAAGACAGCGGCTATGAAGATATAGTAGAGTCAGTTCTGACAATAGTAGGAGAGGGTGCCGTAGGCGAAAATGAAATTGCATTCGGAACAACTCCTAACAAAGCCATATCAACCGTAAATTTTACAGATTATGAAAAAAGAAAAGGAAAAGATACAAAAAAACTGCAAAAGAAAATAACTGATGCTTTAATTGATAAATATCCCGGAGTTATTATTTCCGTAGATAAAAATAAAATGGGACCGCCTACGGGTAAAGCCGTAAACATAGAAATATCGGGTGAAGAATTTAACAAACTTATCGCAATAAGCGACAGTGTCATACAACTTGTAAACCATTCCGGAATACAAGGTATTGAAGGGCTTAAAGCTGATTTAGATGCAGGAAAACCGGAACTTTTACTTAATATTGACAGAGATGCAGCCGGAAGCTTCGGTTTGTCAACAGGTCAAATTGCCGGAACCATAAGAACGGCACTTTTCGGAAAAGAAATTTCGGACTTTAAAGCCGGAGATGAAAAATATCCTATCCAAATTCAACTCTCTGAGAGATACAGAAACGATATTTCGGTTTTAATGAATCAAATTATAAATTTCAGAGATAAAAGAGGAAAGTTTGTTCATATTCCGATTTCTGCAGTTGCTGATTTTTCATTTACAACATCATACGGTTCGATAAAACGCATTGATACAAAGCGTGTTATAACAATATCCTCAAATGTCCTTGAAGGTTATAACGCTAACTCTATAAATAAGCAGCTAAGAACAATACTTGCTTCATACGATTTGCCCGAGGGCTATAAAATAGATTTGACGGGAGAACAAAAAGACCAAAAAGAATCAATGGACTTTTTATCTCGTGCCGCTTTAATAGCAATATCTTTGATTATGATTATTATGGTTACGCAATTTAATTCCGTTATAAAACCTTTTATAATAATGACAAGTGTGTTATTCAGCACGATAGGTGTTTTCGGCGGTATTGCAACTTTTAAAATGGATTTTGTTATTATTATGACAGGAATAGGGCTTATATCTTTAGCCGGCGTAGTGGTAAATAATGCAATTGTACTGATAGATTATATTGATTATCTGAAAAAATTAAGAAAACAGGAACTCGGACTGGAGGAAAATGATAATTTACCTTACGGTGAAATTACGGAGATATTAAAAAAAGCCGGAAAAACACGTCTGCGTCCGGTTTTGCTTACTGCAATCACTACAATTCTGGGGCTTTTGCCTATGGCAACCGGTTTTAATATTGACTTTGTAAAAATGATGACCGATTTTTCTCCGAATATTTATTTCGGCGGCGATAATGCTGCTTTTTGGGGACCTATGGCTTGGACAGTTATTTTCGGTCTTACGTTTGCAACTTTTCTTACCTTAATTTTGGTCCCTGTTATGTATCTGATAGGTAACAGGGTGAAACTCAGGGTTATTGATAAAGAAAAGTATTTGCAGTAAAAAGGAAATATGAGTAAGAAAATTTCGAAAGAACCGGAAGCAGAGTAATATTGCTATGAAAAGAGTGTAAAGCCGATTTTAAAAATCAACTTTACACTCTTAAACGGATAATGTTATTTTTTATTTCCTTTCGGATTTTTTTGCTGAGGAACTTCAACTTTTCCTGTCATCATTAAAATTATTTGAGATTTATTGCCGTTAACTTCCGGAATGTTTGTAGTAATAGTAATTGATTTGTGCTGATTTCCTCTTTTTCCTCTTGAATTAAATACAGCTTTAATACTGCCTTCTTCTCCCGGTTTTATAATTTTATTGCCGAGCGTAACAGCCGTACAACCGCAGCTTGCTTTTGTCTTTCTTATGATTAAATCATTTTTGCCGGTATTTTTAAACCTGAAAATGTGTTCAACAACCTCTCCTTGTTTTATTGTTCCGAAATCGTAAGTTTTTTCATTTAACATAGTGAAAACAGGAGGATTTTTTATCTGTTCTTCCGTAAAATGTTCTTTTATTACCGCACTTATATTAATTCTGTTATTGTAATCAGTTTTGTCATTAAAAGTTAAATACAGTCTGTCGTAAACATATCCCCAATCATTTTTTTCCGCTGCATTGTATGTAACGTTAATAACACCTTTCTCTCCGGGTTTTAAAGTTTCGGGAGTGCACGAAACTTTCAGATAGCGCGGCGTAGTTCTGTTTTTATTAAAAGTTACGGTAACGGTTTCATTGCTTGTATTTATAATTTCAATTTTATCTGTTTTCGTCTCATTATTATAAATCTCGGGAAAATGAATATTCTTTTTTTTCAATCTTATCGGTCCCATTTGAAACCTGTATTCTTCAGTAACAGGGTCAGGCTTTGGTATTACTTCTCCGTTAATTTGGAGTACTATAGGGCTGTTTTCGGCATTCGATTTTACCGTAACTGTTTTATGGAATACACCCGGTCGGCGAACAGGGTCAAAAACTGTTTTTACAAGTCCGGTTCCGCCCGGAGGAACCGGCTCTTTACTCCACATCGGCACGGTGCATCCGCAAGTTGAACTTATATCGTTTATTACTATCG
>JALSMF010000054.1 GCA_026987795.1 Bacteroidales bacterium | reverse complement strand
TTTCGGAGGCTCTCAAATCGGAACGGGCTCCGTAATACTCATTACACTTTTTGTGTTTCTTTATTTTACGGCATACTTGTTTTTTATGTCAATGCAGCAGATAATGATTGCTTTTCAATACTTTAACGTTCTTACCGGAAAAGAAGGCTTGCATTTGAAAAGCAGAATTGCAGCCATCACCGAAAATGACGAGCCCGAAGAGCAACCGGAAATGATTACGGAAAAAAAAGAGAAAGAAGAAAAATCGGAACAAGAAAAAAATCGTTTTACGGACGATGACGACATTAACCGTTTTAAGCCTAAATATTAATGCATAGATCAAAAGCTGTAATATATAAAACTCTCTTTCTTTGTGCCGTGCTTTTTTCCGTATTTGAAAATTCTGCACAAAAACAAAAGGGAGTTGAAGCAGATACAAACTCCGTAGTTTCTGTCAGAACACCGGAAAAGATACAAGACTTTTTAAACGATGATGCCTTTCTGTATGATACGAAAAAAGCAGCACCTCCCCAAACTTTTTTCCAAAAAATCCGACACCGGATACTAAGCCTTATTAACAGCTTTTTTTATTTAACAGAAAAAGGCGGTAATATTGTTGCTTATATTTTTTACGGGTTGATGCTGTTTTTATTAGTTTTTGTTATTCTAAAATTAGCAGGATTAAGTCCCTATAACCTGATAATAAGACCTAAAAAAATAAAAAGACAGGATATTCTTGTTTTTGAAGAAGATATTAAAACAACAGATTTTGATAAAATAATATCGGAAGCCCAAAGAAAAGGAGATTTCAGAAAGGCTGTCAGGTTTCTGTACATAAAACTGTTAAAACTTCTTGCCGATAAAGAATTTGTTGAGTGGAAAAAAGAAAAAACAAACAAAGACTACAAACAAGAAATGCAAAAAAACAGGTACTCAAAAGAATTTTCCGAACTTACAAAAATTTATGAATATGTTTGGTACGGAGAGTTTGACATAAACCAAGATTTTTTTAACCTGATTTACTCTGATTATAACAAATTGTATAAACGTCTTTATGAATAAAAAAGACATAAAATATTATATTTTTATTGTGCTTATTTTAACAGTAACAATTATTGTTGAAATATATAAACCGAAACCGGTCAATTGGGACTTT
This sequence comes from Bacteroidales bacterium, assembly GCA_026987795.1. GTDB lineage: Bacteria > Bacteroidota > Bacteroidia > Bacteroidales > JAADGE01 > JAADGE01. Next base: position 3,217 of record JALSMF010000054.1, on the reverse strand, counting down.
ACCCTTGAACAAAAAGATAAGATTCCATACGGCACTTATGTAATATTTAATACATTAGACGAAGTTTTTCCCGGTAAAAAAACAGAAGTAAATAAAAAAACAATATGGGAATTTTTTAAGAAAAAAGACAAAACTCTGAGGAACGTTATATTTATTTCGGAAAGTTTTGATGTTGACAAAACTGAAACCGCCGTTTTATTAAATTTAGCCAAAGAGGGAAACAACATTTTTATATCTGCACATTCTTTCGGAAAATCTCTGTCGGATACTCTACGCTTTTCAACAAAATATTCTTCGCTGTATGATACAGTTTCTTTTCTTAATTTTTATAACAAAAACCTAAAGAGAACAAGCCCTTACAAGTATAAAAAGTTTGCCGGCTTAAAATTTTTCGATAAGACAAACAATTCTGATGTCGAACTGTTGGCATTTAATAAAGACAAAAATCCGGTTTTTTTCAGGCAGAAATACGGAGACGGGTTTTTTTATATAAGTTGTGTCCCGGAAATATTTACAAATTATGCCGTTGTAACAGAAAAAAACTATGATTTTGCATATAAAATGCTTTCTTATCTGCCGGTTCGAGAGACTGTCTGGGATGAATACTATAAACCTTTCAGGAAAATAAATAAAAATTCTTTAAGCTATCTGCTTAGTCAAGACAGCTTAAAAGACGCATATTTTTTATTGATTTTATTTACTTTGCTGTTTGCTTTTTTTACGGCAAAACGAAAACAAAGAATAATACCGGTCATAAAGCCGTATAAAAACAAAACTATTGAATTTGTGAAAACAATAAGCAGTCTATATTATAAATCGAAAAACCATAAAGACATTGCCCGGAAAATTATTATTTTTTTAAACAGTTTTATTAAAAATAAATATAATGTTAATATTATTGATAATGAAAGTATTGATATTGAAAAACTTTCAGAACAAACAGGAATAAATTCCGAATTACTGAAAAAACTTTTCTTTTATCTCTCAAAAATTAATAAACTTGAAAATATTTCCGAAAATCAACTGGCAGAAATAAACAGAACAGCAGAAAAAATTTACGAACAAGCAAAATAAATATAAAATGAAGATAGCAGGAACAATTCCGAAAATGATTTTATTAGTAATTGCAATTGTAATGAGCGGAACAATTTTTTCGCAAGAATCGTTTTACGTATATTTTATGCAAAACGGAAAACGTATAAACATAAAAAAATCCAAGATAGAACTAAAAAAAGAACCGTTTGAAATATTTATAGAATATACGGCACCGGTAGACCTTTGGGTAAGTTCAACGTTTGACGACAAAATATGGCATAAAGCCGTCAAAGGAAAATTGCTCAATGAACTTTATGTATTTAAGAATATAAAGAACACATTTTTTGATTCCGAAAAAACTCTGATATTAAGCCGTGATAATGCATTTTTATGGAAAAAAAATCACTCAGATACAATTTCTTGTCTGAAAACTGCGAAGGGGCGATTTTACAACCTTAAAAAAGCAGATTATTTATATTCCTTGGCAGACAGCAATAAGATTCAGCCGAAAAAAATCGATAAAAACGTATATTTGGTTTTCATATATCCGGAAAAAGACAATAACGGGGAATATATTGAAATTCAGAGGGAAACGGTAAAAATAAACTGGGTCAAAAAATATAAAGAAGAAACAAAAGCATACGAAAGAAAGAAAAAGGCTTTAGCAAAAGAAAAAATAAAAACTGCAAAATATGAGCTGAAAAAGAAACAAAAGCTTGTCCGTAAAGAAAAAAAACGTCTTGATAAACTTGAAAAAGAAAAACAAAAACGTCTCGAAAAGCAGAAAAAAAAGACAGAAAAAGAAAATAAAAAAAAGAAATAAGATAAAAACACAAACCAATAAAATGACCTTAAATACAGACTTTAAAAACAGAATAGACCTAAGCGAGCTGAGAAGTAAAGCTGAGGAAATAAACAGTGCAATAAAAAAGGTTGTCATAGGACAAGATGAAATGTTGAAACAACTAATGATTGCTTTGCTTACCGGCGGACATATACTTATTGAAGGTGTGCCGGGAACGGCAAAAACCCTGACAGCAAAAATGTTTGCAAAAAGTATTTCCGCTGACTTTTCCAGGATACAGTTTACCCCGGATTTAATGCCGTCTGATATTACGGGAACCTCTGTTTTTAATATGAAAACATCAGAATTTGAGTTTCGGAAAGGTCCTGTTTTCGGTAATATAGTATTAATTGATGAAATAAACCGTTCTCCGGCAAAAACTCAGGCTGCCCTGTTTGAAGTAATGGAAGAACACCAAATAACCGTTGACGGAATAACGTACAAGCTTGAAGACCCGTTTGTTGTAATCGCAACGCAAAATCCGATAGAACAAGAAGGAACATACCGTTTGCCCGAAGCTCAGTCCGACAGGTTTTTATTTAAAATAAAAGTAGACTACCCTTCTGTAAATGATGAGTTTACCATATTGAGAAATTCACATAAAAGAAAGGAAAAAAAAGAAGCAGATGAAATTTCGGCAATGATAAGTAAAGAAGAGATAAAAGAATTTAAAACAAAAATAAAAGAGATATATATTGATGAAAACCTTATAAAATACATTACACAAATAACAAATAAAACCCGAAACAATTCTGATTTATTTCTCGGTGCATCAACGCGTGCTTCTTTAAATATTATGAACTCGGCAAAAGCAACGGCAGCATTAAGCGGCAGAGATTTTGTAATTCCCGATGATATAAAATATGTTTCATACCCTGTTTTACGGCACAGAATTTTGCTGTCTCCCGAAAAAGAAATGGAAGGAATGACGACAGAAAAAATCATAAAAAAAATTATCAGCACCCTTGAAGTGCCGAGATAAAAAAAAGACATAAAAACACCAAACAGTAGCTCGGAGAATAAAAACTAATATATTTTACTTTAAAAAAAACGTAAAAATGATAATAAAGTGGGATTTTATTCTGGACATCAGCATGCTGGGAACTGCTTTGTTTTTTGCTACTATTCTAAGGTCTAAAATAAAAATACTGCAAAAATTTATGGTTCCTAACAATATCCTGGCCGGGTTTATGCTTCTGATTGCAGGCTCCGGGGGGGGCGGATTGATTAAAACATCTCCGGAAAGACTGGGAAATTATGTATATCATCTTCTTGCAATAGTTTTTATTGCAATGACATTGAGAAAAACAGAAACTAAAAGTACAGAAAGTACATTTG
>JALSMF010000053.1 GCA_026987795.1 Bacteroidales bacterium | reverse complement strand
ATTGTTATATCCCTGATTATAAGGCAGAGATACGACTATTGAGTCGACAATATCTGTTCTGCTGAAGTTAACGGACTGAGCCATTGCAAATTGAGTAACAAAGCTTGCATTGGTATACCCGAAAACGGGGTCAGTATATTCCCCGAGTAAAAGTTCTGAGACTCCGCTTGTTCTTATACTATCTGCACTGATTGTATGAATTTCAATTGATAAGGTGTCTGTAATTTGTGTTTTCAGCAAGTCTTCTTCGGGAAGAATCTGATAACCGATATTTGTTGAATTTTGACAAGAAAAAATCAGCAAACTAATGCTGATTAAAAATATATGTATTATTTTTTTCATTTTAGCATATTGTTTATAATCTGTTAAACGGATTACTTTTAAAAAAGTTATGAAAAGTTTATTTATTTTTTAAAACAGCATTATAAAATGAATTATATTTTTTAATATACTCGTCTCTGTTTTTATAAGGGAGTATCGGTTTTCCGCTTTTTTCGGCATATTCAAGAACCTCTTCATTAATATTCTCATTTCCTGTAATTAAAGCATCGGAGTAATTAATTGCTGTTTTTTGCAAGTTAATATAATCGGCAGGCTTCAGTGTTTTTAAATCTGAAACTTTTATTCCGTAATAATCAAGTTTTTTTCTTAAGTCCGGGCTTAACTCTCCTGAAAAATCATCATTATACAAAGAATATATTATTTTAGTGCTTTTAAAAAGAGGGTCGTTTTTGTATGATTTCTTTATAAAAACAGGAGCTAAAGCCGAAAACCATCCGTGGCAATGGACTATGTCCGGGGTCCACCTGAGTTTTTTTGTCGTCTCAATAGCCCCGCGATTAAAAAATATCATCCGTTCATCATTGTCTTCAAAGAAATTACCGTCTTCATCTTCAAAAATAAATTTACGCTTAAAGTACTCTTCATTATCTATAAAATAGACCTGCATTCTGGCTTGTTGGATTGACGTAACTTTTATTATCAAAGAATGGTCGGTATCGTCAATAATAAGGTTCATTCCCGAAAGACGAATAACTTCGTGAAGTTGATTTCTACGCTCATTTATAGTTCCGAAACGAGGCATAAAAACTCTTACTTCTTTTCCGTTTTCTTGTATGCCCTGCGGCAGATGACGCGATATTAGAGACATCTCCGTTTCCGGTAAAAAAGGAGTTATTTCTTGAGATATATAAAGGATTTTTTTATTTTCCATAAAATAATCGAAATTTTTATACAATTTTGCAAATATACAACTTTTCCGGCTTTTTATCAAGAATTTAAACAAAACATAATAAATTTTGTATTATAATTGCAGATTATTCCGGTTGATTAAAAAATGATTATAACACGAACTAAAAAAGAATTACACAGGTATTTGAAATTAATCAGAGATGCAGAAAAATCAGTAGGTTTTGTGCCGACTATGGGAGCTTTGCACGAAGGGCATTTATCTTTAATAAGATGCTCGAATAATGAAAACAATTTTACGGTTGTAAGCATTTTTGTAAACCCTTTGCAATTTAATAACCCCGAAGATTTAGAAAAATATCCGCGCAATGAAGAGAGAGATTTAGATATACTTTTGTCTGCCTTTTGTGATATTGTTTTTATACCGGACATTCGTGAGATATATCCCGAAAAAGATGAGCGTGTTTTTGATTTTGACGGGCTTGACAAAGTGATGGAGGGAAAATACAGAGAAGGACATTTTAACGGTGTCGCACAAGTGGTTTCAAAACTTTTTGAAATTGTGAAGCCGGATAAAGCTTATTTCGGAAGAAAAGATTTTCAGCAAGTTGCGATTATTAAATTTTTGAATAAAAACTATCTCAGTCATTTGAATATTGATATTGTAACCTGCGATACAATCAGAGAAGCCGACGGATTGGCAATGAGTTCCAGAAATGAACTGTTGGACAGTGTACAGCGTAAATCAGCATCGTTAATATCAAAAACATTGAAAAAATATACGAAAATATATGAAAGTATTTCAAAGAGAGAGTTAATTGATAAAATAACCCGGGAAATAAATAAAGACAAAAACTTAAAAGTTGAATATGTTGATATTGTAGATGACGAAACCCTTAGAACCGTCGATAAAATAAAACCCGGAAAAACAACTGTATGTGTTGCCGTTTATTGCGGTAAAGTCAGATTAATTGATAATATGCCTTTTTAATAAAAACAGTATATGCCTGAAAATTTTCATAATAAGCTGAAAATTATAAATGATCCTGTTTACGGATTTATAAATATCCCTTCAGAACTTCATTACGATATAATTCGCCACCCTTATTTTCAGAGATTAAGAAGAATAAAACAATTAGGTTTTTCTTATTATGTTTACCCGGGAGCTGTGCATACTCGTTTTGATCATGTTCTCGGAGCTATGCATCTTATGGATAATGCGATTTTTGAACTCAGAAAAAAAGGTAAAGAAATAACAGAAGATGAGCGGCTCGGTGCTTTAACGGCAATCTTGCTGCACGACATAGGACACGGACCTTATTCTCATACTTTAGAAGGGATTTTAATACCCGGAGTAAATCATGAAGAGATGACATTGTTGTTGATGGAAAAAATAAATAAAGATCTAGGCGGAAAAATCAGTATGGGAATCAGTATCTTCAAAAATGAATATAAAAAGAAATTCCTGCACAGTTTGGTCTCAAGCCAATTGGATACTGACAGGTTGGATTACTTGCGGAGAGACAGTTTTTTTTCGGGTGTTACAGAAGGCGGAATAGGAACCGACAGGATAATAAAAATGATGAATGTTGTAAATGACGATTTAGTTATTGAAGAAAAAGGTATTTATTCCGCAGAACAATTTATAGTTGCCCGCAGAATTATGTACTGGCAGGTATATCTTCACAAAACCGTTATTGCTGCAGAAGAAATCTTAAAGAGAGCCATCCGCAGAGCAAAGGAAGAATCAAAAAAGAACGGGGTTTTTGCAACACCGGCATTGGCATACTTTTTTGATAATGACTTTAACGGAATTGAAACAGTAAAATCAGAACCCCTGTTTCCCTATACCCTCGAAAAATACACAAAGTTGGACGATGCCGACGTAATCGTTTCTTTAAAAGAATGGATGAATCATCCGGATAAGATTTTATCGGTTTTAAGCAGAAGCCTTATAAACAGAGAACTGTTTCATGTAAGCATAAGCAATAAGCCGTTCGAAAAAGATAAGATAAATAAAATAAAAAAGAAAGTTGCCGAGAAATATAAAATACAAATTGAAGAGACGGATTGGTTTGTTTTTTCTGATATAGTTAAAAATAAGGCATATAACACAGGGAATGACAATCAAATAACAGTTTTGCTGAAAAACGGAAAAACAGAAGATATTGCAAAAGCCTCCGATCTGTCAAACATAATAACATTATCGCGTACAGTCGAAAAATATTATTTATGCTACCCTAAAAATATTGATTAAAGAGAACATTTTAAAAATTTATGTTTTTAAATCTTAAAAATTGTTAAAAAGTATTAAATTTGCACTCAAAATATGAGATGGAATTTTCTGCACGACAAATAGCCGAATTATTAAAAGGAGAAATATCGGGAAATGCTGATGTTAAGGTAAATACCGTAAGTAAAATAGAGGAAGGCAAACCCGGTTCGCTGTCATTTCTTGCCAATCCTAAATATACTAAATATATTTATGAAACAGAAGCATCTGTTATTATTGTTAGTAAAAACTTTTTCCCTGAGAAAAAAGTAAATGCAACTTTAATAAAAGTGGACGATGCGTATAAAGCATTTGCCTCTTTGTTAGAAATTTATCAGCAATATAAAAATCAAAAAACAGGAATTTCCCGAAAAGCAGTAATTGAAGAAACCGCAACTCTCGGAAAAAATTTATATATAGGAGCCGGAGTTTATATTGGTGAAAATACTGAAATAGGCGATAATTGCAAAATTTATCCTAACACGTATATCGGCGATAATGTTAAGATAGGAGAAGATACCGTAATTCATTCCGGAGTTAATATCTACTCTGAAACTATTGTAGGAAAAGAATGCACGCTGTATGCGGGAGTTGTGCTCGGCAGCGACGGATTCGGCTTTGCACCTCAAAATATGGCAGAGTTTAAGAAGGTTCCTCAAATAGGGAACGTAATATTAGAAGACAGGACAGAAATAGGTGCAAACACTACCGTTGACAGAGCCACAATCGGCTCAACGATTATAAGGAAAGGAGTAAAAATTGATAACTTAGTGCAGATAGCACACAATGTTGAAATAGGAGAAAATACGGTAATTGCGGCACAAACAGGAGTCTCCGGTTCTACCAAAATAGGAAAAAATTGTATGATAGGCGGACAAGCAGGTTTTGCAGGA
>JALSMF010000052.1 GCA_026987795.1 Bacteroidales bacterium | reverse complement strand
AAATTTTTTGCCGAGAAATCCGACAGATTCACTGTCAATTTCAATAACATAAATATCAAGTTGTTTTTTAAGTAAAAATTCCGTAAGAACACCCGTCCCGGCACCCACTTCAAGCACATAAGTCATATCCACTTTCCCCAGTGCGTCAACTATTTTTTTTGCAATGTTTTTATCTTTCAAAAAGTGTTGTCCGAGATATTTTTTAGGCTTTACCATCCGTAGTTTACAATAATTTTGCATTTAATAAAGTTATGCAAGTATAATTATATTTTCCGTATATTTGTAAACAGTTCATATTTTTAATTTCTTATAAAATTTTTAACTCAGAGTAAACAAATTTATATGACAAAAGCAAAAATTTTATGGGTTGACGATGAAATAGACCTTCTGAAAATCCAAATATTATACCTTGAGGAAAAAGGACATACCGTTTTTACGGTAAATAACGGATACGATGCCGTAGAATTAGTAAAAGAAAATAATTACGACATAATATTTCTTGACGAAAATATGCCGGGTATATCCGGTTTAGATGTTCTGGCAGAAATAAAACGCATAAAGCCGGCTGTTCCGGTAGTAATGGTTACAAAAAATGAGGAAGAAGACATTATGGACGATGCCGTAGGCTCAAAAATTGATGACTATCTCATAAAACCCGTTAATCCGAAACAAATCATATTGTCAATTAAGAAAAATGTTGAAAATAAACAACTTATAAGCGAAAAAACATCACAAAGATACCGTTCCGAATTTTCGGAGCTGACGATGAGAATCGGCTCTGCCGAAACTTATGAAGATTGGTTCGGGCTATATAAAGAAATTGTTTACTGGGAGTTGGAATTAGACAAATCCGGAGACAGAACCATGGACGAAGTTTTAATTCAGCAAAAAGAGGAAGCAAATAACGAGTTTTCTAAGTTTATTAAAAAAAACTATAAAAGTTGGTTTACCCCGGAAAATGAAAACCGTCCTAAAATGCCGTTCGATTTTTTCAGACAAAGAGTTATTCCTTTACTCGACAACAAAAAAAGAATTTGTGTAATTGTAATAGACAATCTTCGTTACGACCAGTGGAAACTTATCGAATCTGTTACTAATCAATATCTTGAAACTGTAAAAGAAGAACTTTGGTTTTCAATTTTACCTACGGCAACTCAATATGCAAGAAACTCGCTTTTCGCCGGATTAACACCGCTCGAAATATCAAAACGATATCCCGAATATTGGCTCAATGATGAAGAAGACGGCAAAAAAAACGCATATGAAGAAAATCTGCTTGCAGAGCTTTTTAAAAGATACAGACGTAAAGTTAAATTTTCTTACGATAAAATACTGAATAACAAAGCCGGAGAAAAATTAAACGAAAATTTCTCAAACCTGATGCAAAATCAACTTTCGGTTATAGTTTATAATTTTGTAGATATATTATCACACGCACGCACCGACACAAAAATGATACGCGAGTTGGCACACGGCGAGTCGGCTTACCGCGATTTAACAATGACGTGGTTTGAACACTCTCCCCTGCTTGAGCTTATTAAACTTCTTGCAGAAGAAGATGTTACGGTCTTCATAACAACCGACCACGGAGCCGTAAATGTTAACAACCCCGTAAAAGTAATCGGCGATAAAAATACAACAACCAACCTCCGATATAAACAAGGACGAAATCTGGCATATAATAAAAAAGAAGTTTTTGAAATAACCGAACCTGAAAAAGCAGGTTTGCCGGTTACCAACATAAGTTCCTCATATATTTTTGCTTATAATTCTGATTTTTTTGCTTACCCTAACAATTATAATCATTACGTAAAATACTATAAAAATACATTCCAACACGGCGGAATTTCACTTGAAGAAATGTTAATACCGTATGTTATGCTGAAACCTAAAAAAAATATTTAATTTGCCGGACTTTTTTAATCCTGTTAAAAATGACAAAATATACCTTAAAAAGCCTGAACGATATCCCAAAAACAGCCCGACAAATTTTATCCGATTTTAAAGACGAAAAAATATTTGCTCTTTTCGGAAAAATGGGAAGCGGAAAAACAACACTGATAAAAGAAATTTGCCGGCAGCTTAAAGTTGTTGATAACGTTACAAGCCCCACATTTTCCGTTGTAAACGAATACCGGACTGAAAACGATGAGATTTTATACCATTTTGATTTTTACCGCATTGAAAGCGTTGAAGAGGTTTTTGATTTAGGATATGAAGACTATTTCTACGGAGATAATATATGCTTTGCGGAATGGCCTGAATTAATAGAAGATTTACTTCCGGAAAACTATGTAAAAATAGAAATTAAAGAAGCTGAAAACGGAGCTCGGCACATATCTTGCTCTAAAGTTAATCGATAAAAACGTTTATAACCTATATTTTAACTATGTCGCCAGCACAAAATCATTCCGAACAATTTTCATACGGAGAACAGTTAATGCCGCAAGCAGAAATGCTTGAAGAAAAAAGAAATAAACGGATTTTAACAATAGGTATTCCGAAAGAAAAAGATAAATACGAAAACAGAATAGTCCTAAGCCCCCAAGCCGTAAAACAACTGACAGAAGAAGGACACCGCATTATTATAGAATCAGGTGCAGGAATGAGAAGTCGCTGGTATAATGAAGATTATACAAAATCAGGAGCATTAATAGAAGACCGAAAAAAAGTTTTTTCATCAGAAATTATTCTAAAAGTCTCTCCTTTTGAAAACGATGAGATAAAATTAATGAAAGGCGGACAAATTTTAATGTCCGCATTACATTTTAATACACAAACATTAGAAAAAATTAATGCTCTTAAAGCAAAAAAAATGACTTGTATTGCATTGGAACTTATACAAGACACAAGCGGATTTCATCCTTACGTTCAGGCTATGAGTGAAATATCCGGAATTTTAGCAATAAACACGGCAAGTGAATATTTAAGTAATCCCATAACCGGAAAAGGTATTCTTTTAGGCGGAATTACCGGAATACCGGCAGCAAAAGTTGTAATTTTCGGGGCGGGAACAGCCGGAGAATATGCCGCAAGAGCTGCAACGGCACTCGGAGCACAAGTTAAAATATTTGACAATTCACTTTCAAGACTTCAAAAACTTAAAAGCAAGCTCGGAATACACCTTTTTACTTCGGTTTTCCAGGCGGAAATTATTACAAAAGCACTGAAAACAGCAGACGTCCTAATCGGTGCAATAGAAGAAACCAAGGATGAAGATCTTTTTATCATTTCAAAAAAGATGGTTTCGGGTATGAAAAAAGGATCTGTAATAATTGACCTTAACACCGACAGTGTTTCGTGTATAGAAACTTCAAAAATTACACAATTGGGAAATCCTGCTTTTGAAACCTTCGGTATAATTCATTATTGCGTTCCGAATATTGCTTCCAAAGCTGCACGAACGGCTTCCGTGGCATTAAGTAATACAACATTTCCTCTCTTACAAAGAATAAGTAAAGAAAAAACAACTCCTAATATTATCAGAAATATTCCGGATTTACGATACGGAACATATATTTTTGACGGTATTTTAACCAACGAGCGCCTTGCTAAAAAATTCAATATTGACTATAGAGATATTGATTTGTTGTCCGCCGTATTTTAGCCCGGCAATCAAAACAGAATATTTTTTATTTGTTTAATCGCTTATCTTTAAAAAAGTTCCAGACTTCTGTGGTCATTTCAATGTCATGATTTTGTTTATTAAAATATTCTTCAAAAAGTGTCGAATACTGTTCTCTGATACTCGGTGCAGAATGCCCGCCTCCGTTAACTTTATATAAGATTACTTCAGTTCCGTGCATTCCGTTTTTATATGAAAATTTTTCAACAATTCCTCCGTCGTCGGTATCCGAGTCAGGGAAAGTATAATGTGTCGGAACAGTATCGGTTTGATTAAAATCAACCCAAAAAGCAACAGAACTATCTGTTGATAAGGCTGAACCGTGGTCAGGATTCGGCGGATTACTTAAATACCCGCCGGTATAAGGCATATGGTTATCATCTGTTCCGTTCATAAATAATATTGAAATCGGATTAACAGGACTGCTACATTCCGAAACAGCAGGCATAGCCGCACCGACTGACGAAACAGCGGCAATCTTATCTGACAAACAAACAGCAAGTCTTAATGCCATAAATCCGCCGTTTGACGTTCCGGAAACATAAATTCTGCCTGCATCAATATTGTATAAACCGGAAATATTTTCAATCAATGTTTCCGTAAATTTGACATCATCGGCATCAGAACTCACAATGCAGTCGCCTCTGCAATCATTCCATGTCGGTTTATCATATGCTCCGTTTAGTCCTTCGGGATAAACAATAATAAATTTTTCGCTTTCGGCAAGTTCCA
>JALSMF010000051.1 GCA_026987795.1 Bacteroidales bacterium | reverse complement strand
AACATTTCTCGGAACAGGAACATCGCAAGGTGTCCCCGTTATAGGTTGTAATTGTAAAGTTTGCAACTCAGAAAACCCAAAAGAAAAAAGACTGAGAAGTTCAGTCCTCATCAATATAAATAATAAAAATATTTTAATAGACGCAGGACCTGATTTCAGACAGCAAATGCTGCGGGAAAATGTAAAAAAATTAAACGCAATTCTTCTGACTCATGAACATAAAGATCATATAGGCGGCTTAGATGATGTCCGGGCATTTAATTATATACAGAAAAAACCTATGGATATATATGCCGAGAAACGTGTCTGCAACACGCTGCAGACACGAGATTTTGCTTATATCGAAGAGCGAAAGGATTATCCCGGAATTCCGAAAGTAAAATTTAACGTAATAAAAAACGAAGTTTTTTTAATTGAAGATACTAAAATTATTCCGATAAGAGGAATACATATGAAACTGCCTGTTTTCGGTTATCGAATTAAAAATTTTGCCTATATCACTGATATGAATTATATTAGCAGTCAGGAAAAAGAGAAATTAAAAAAACTTGATTTGCTTGTAATTAACGCATTAAGACGTAAAAAACACGTGTCACATTTTAATTTGGAAGAAGCACTCGAAATTATTAGAGAATTAAAACCTAAGCAAGCATATCTTACTCATATAAGTCATAAAATAAGTTTTGAAGACAATGATATTAAGTCTCTGCCTGAAAATATTAATTTAGCTTATGACGGTTTAAATATTGAAATTTAAATATACGACAAAATGAAAGGGAAAATTATTATAATAGTTTTTATTCTTGCGGTAATTGCTGCAGCAATGCTTTTCGGTCTTGATTTTTTAAACCGAAAGCAAGAAAGAAAGATTGCTCAACTGCAAGACAAAATTATGTTTTTGAAAAAAGAAACTGTCCCTGTGCGTTTTAAAATACTTGAAAAAGATACTGCCGAAATAAGGTTTATAATAAAATTTTACGACCAAGACTCTGTGGAATTTAATGCAGATACTATTACTTTGCAAGGACAGGAACTGTCTTTTGATTTTAATGTCGTGCCTGTAACAAAAAATTTAAGCATTGCTTTTCCGACAAAAATTTTCACCAATAAAATTCCTGCTAAGAAAGGCATTTCACTTTTCAAATATTATGATGACGAAGGCTTTCCGCAAACTATGAGTATTAACGGTGCAGATTCAGCATATATAAACAGGATGACAGAACTTTTTGCAAAAATCAAATCCGGTAATACCGAAAACGTTCAGGGAATTTACGGAAGTATGGTTCAGGATATTGCTAAACTCAACGAATTTGAAGTAAATCATATCTACAAAATAATAATACACACAAAAGGCGGCATTGAAGTTACCGAAGATTTTAATTAATAACCGTAAAAACAAACTCAAATATCTGAAAATATGGGCAATTCTCAAGAATTATTACAACAAATCAACTGGTTTCTTAAACCTGTTTCCGATTTTATTTTATTCCTGTTTACAACAAAAACCGGATACGCACTCCTTCTGCTCTTTTTAATTCTGTACGTTATTCTTTCAATGTATAATTCTTTTAAAATAAGAAGATTAGCACACGAAGCAGTCAGTCGCAATCTAAGACCTTCATTTTTTGAAAAAATTTATATTTTTTTCAGTGAACTTATAAAAACATTCTTGGGAATAATATCAAAATTACCCGTATTACTCGGTGTATTTTTAATTCTTTTCGGAATTGTAGGCTTGTCAAATGCTTTTACCACAATTGATGATTACGTGGCAAATCAAAAACGTATTCAGGAGCTTAAAACCGTAGTTAAGAATCTTAATAAAAGCTACATAGTTGCAAAACTTAATATTGAAGACATTGACTATGTTAACAATATAACCAAGCTTAAAATTTATTATTACGATTACGAACTTGATGACTACCTGCCTAATCCTCAGTCTGTTGAAATAAAAGGACGAGATATTTATTTTCTGAATCTTGTAATGAATTTTGATTATTCGGAAATAGAAACAGGCAGAAAGATAAATATGGTAATGCCGTATATGATTTTTAGTGAAGAGGTTCCGAAAGATAAAGGAATAAAACTGCAAACCACGGATTCTTCAGGAATCCCTTACATTTTTCACAGAGACGACAACGGAATTGACAAAGAAAGTTATTATTCCAGACTTAAAGAATTCTCAGAATTTATGACCGACCCCGAAAAAGCTCGTAAAGAAGGCATTAAAAGCTTTTATGCGGCAGCTCCGCATTTTATAAACAGAATAAGAAAAGGACAAAGCATTATTGTTTGGGTTGAGCAAACCGGAGGTCTTGTTCTGAAAAAAGAAAGAGTATTTTAATATTTAAAACATATTTCAAAAAAAGTATGTAGTCATTTTAATATCTTCATACTTTTCCTTTTTTACATTTAAACTCGTTTTTTTGCAACAGCTTGAAGCAGACATACAATTCCTGAAAGGTGTAGGACCGAAACGTGCAGAATTACTTAACAAAGAACTGAATATCTTTACGGGAAAAGATTTGCTTTTTCATTTTCCTTTCAGATACATTGACCGCACTAAATTTTACAAAATAGCAGATATCAGTGAAAATTTACCAAACATACAGGCTAAAGGCATTATAACAAATTTTCAGACCAAAGGCTCCGGCAGAAAAACATATCTTACTGCCGATTTTTATGATGAAACCGGAAAAATTGAACTTATATGGTTTAAAGGCACAAAATGGGTTAAACAAAGTTTAATGTCCGGAAAAGAATACATCGTTTTCGGAAAACCTGCCCGCTACGGAAGAAAAATAAATATTGCACATCCTGAAATTGACAAACCTGAAGATGCCGAAAAAAAAATAACATCATCATTGCAAGCTGTTTATCCCTCTACGGAAAAACTCGCAAAAAACAATATCACATCAAAAGTATTCAGAAAAATAATTGCAGGACTGCTTGAAGCATCTCTTCCCGAAATTACAGAAACATTGCCCTTATACATTGTTAAAAAATACCGTTTATTGCCTTTCAGAGAAGCAATAATTAATATACACTTCCCCGAAAATGCCGAAAAACTGAAACGAGCTTTATACCGACTTAAATTTGAAGAACTCTTTTATATCCAACTCAATATTTTAAAGAAAAAATTTGGAAGACACCTTAAATACAACGGTTTTATATTCTCAAAAGTCGGTTCTTTTTTCAATAAATTTTATAACGAAAAACTGCCTTTCGAACTTACGAGTGCCCAAAAACGGGTAATTAAAGAAATAAGAAAAGATTTTGCTTCCGGAAAACAAGTAAACCGACTTTTGCAAGGCGACGTAGGAAGCGGCAAAACACTTGTAGCTCTAATGCTTATGCTTATTGCAGTTGATAACGGATACCAGGCAAGCTTAATGGCTCCTACGGAAATTTTAGCCGGACAACATTTTAAAACAATACGTAATTTTCTTGACGGATTAGGATTAGAAACAGCTCTTTTAACAGGTTCCGTAAAACAATCAGAAAGGAAAAAACTTCATAAAGATTTAGAATCAGGGAAGATAAATATATTGATAGGAACACACGCATTAATTGAAGATACCGTAATTTTTAAAAATCTCGGATTAGTTGTTATTGACGAACAGCACCGCTTCGGTGTAGCTCAAAGAGCAAAAATGTGGAAAAAAAACATACGCCCGCCTCACGTAATAGTAATGACGGCTACACCAATTCCGAGAACATTAGCAATGACCGTTTACGGCGACCTCGAAATATCCGTTATAAATGAGCTTCCTCCCGGCAGAAAACCGGTTAAAACCATACATTCTTACGACGGTAAACGACTCAGTGTTTTTAAATTTGTTAAAGAACAAATAAAAGCAGGCAGACAAATTTATATTGTATACCCTTTAATTTACGAGTCCGAAAATTTTGATTATAAAGATTTAGAAGACGGACTTGAAAGTATAAGCAGAGCTTTCCCGCCTCCTGAATATGCAATAAGCGTTTTGCACGGACGTATGAAACCCGAAGAAAAAGAAAAATCAATGCAACTTTTCATTAAAGGTATTACAAATATAATGATAGCAACAACTGTAATCGAAGTCGGAGTTGATGTTCCGAATGCAAGCGTTATGATAATAGAAAGTGCGGAACGTTTCGGGTTATCACAACTGCATCAGCTCAGAGGCAGGGTAGGAAGAGGAGCAGACCAATCTTATTGTATATTAATGACATCCTACAAGTTATCAAAGGAAGCAAAAATACGTATAAAAACAATGACCGAAACAAATGACGGTTTCAAAATTGCAGAAGTCGATATGAAACTTCGCGGACCCGGTGATACCGAAGGTACTCGCCAAAGCGGCATTCCGTTTGAA
>JALSMF010000050.1 GCA_026987795.1 Bacteroidales bacterium | reverse complement strand
TATATGCAAGACGGTATTTTTTGGGAGTTTATAGCATATACGGCAGGAACAGGCGGCAGCATTCTGATTATAGGTTCTGCAGCCGGAGTTGCCGCTATGGGAATGGAAAAAATAGATTTTATTTGGTATATGAAAAAAATATCTCTTCTTGCAGCCTTAGGATTTTTTGCAGGTGCAGGAACCTATTATGTTCAGGAAATGTTTATGCAAGAAAAACTGGAAGCAAAAGTTATAACTTTTGACCAAGTTCCGAAACTCGCAAAAGAGAAAATAACAACAGATTTTTCTGACTACATTGTAAAAGAAACAGAAAAATATATTAAAGGCGGAAAAGAGCTTGTCGGGTATGTTGTAGAAGCAGAAAAAGACGGACAACGTTACGATATCCGCTTTAAGAAGGACGGAACTTTTATGAATGTGGTTAAAGACGTTCCTTCTCCGCACGAAATAGAATAAACGGTATATTAAATCCGTAAGTCATCGTATTACTATGTCGACAATCAGACAATTATATTAAAATAAAGTTCTCTTATATTAAAGCTGTGATACGATGACTATCATTAAACGGACAATTAATTTTGTCCGCTTTTTATTTTAAATATTATCTTTGTGTTTTTACCGCATTAAAATGATTTACACTAAAACAAGCCGAGAAATTGAGTTAATGAGAGAAAGTGCCCTTTCTGTTTCAAAGACACTGGCTCTTATTGCAGAATATATAGACGAAGGTATAACAACAAAAAAACTGGACACTCTTGCAGAAGAGTATATACGAGACAACGGAGGAATACCGTCTTTTAAAGGATACGGCGGATTCCCCGCTACATTATGCCTTTCGGTAAACGAAGAAGTTGTTCACGGTATTCCCGGAAATTATGTTTTGAAAGACGGAGATATAATTTCGGTTGACTGCGGTGTTTTAAAAAACGGATTTCACGGAGACCATGCTTATTCTTTTAAGATAGGAAATGTGAAACCGGAAATTTCAAAACTTTTACGAATAACAAAAGAATCTCTGTATATCGGAATTGAAGCGATAAAAACCGGAAACAGAATAGGAGATATCGGATATGCAATTCAAAATTACGTTGAAAAAGAAGGATATTCGGTAGTGAGAGAACTTACCGGACACGGTTTGGGAAAAAGTTTACACGAAGAGCCTTCTGTTCCTAACTACGGAAAGCGAGGAAGAGGTTCCAAAATTACGGAAGGAATGGTTCTTGCCGTAGAACCGATGATAAATCTCGGGAAAAAAAATGTTCGCCAGTTGCCTGACGGATGGACAATTGTAACAGCAGACAATATGCCTTCTGCACACTTTGAGCACAATGTTGCTGTTATAAACGGCAAACCGGAAATATTATCAACTTTTGATTTGCTGGAAGAGGTTTTAAGAAAAAGAGGAATGGATATTAGTTAAAATAAAAAAAGACACAGAATTTAACTGTGTCCTTTTTGAACTTATGTTTAATTTATTAACCGTAAATATTATGAAAAAATTAACTACTCCTCATCAACCTTAGTTAATTTGATAAATTTTTCCAATAAGTCATCAACTACGGATTCTGTTGTTTCGTCTGTCTGAATTTTTTTTTCGTCTTCGTTCATAGCTTAAGATTTTAAAGGTTTCTTTATTTGGGTATACGCAGGTTTGTAAAAAAAGTTTCATTTTCGGGAATATTTTTTAATTTTACGGGGATAACAACTGCTAAATACCGAAATTTACAATACTTTTGCAGATAATATTAATTTCTGAAATTATGATAAAACTAAAAGAAGGAGATAAAATACCGGATTTTCATAAAATAATTAATCCGGAAGAAATAAAAGGCAAAAAATTAATTCTGTATTTTTATCCGAAAGACAATACACCCGGATGTACAAACGAAGCAAAAAATCTTAAAGAGCATTACGACGAACTTAAAAAAAAGGGGTTTGAGGTAATAGGCATAAGTCCGGATACAGAAGAATCTCACCGTAAATTTTCAGAAAAATTAGGGCTGCCTTTTAAATTAATTTCTGATACTGAAAAAGAAATTATGAATAAACTCGGTGTTTGGGGAGAAAAAAAGATGTACGGACGAACTTACGAAGGTGTCCGCAGAACAACATTTATAACAGACGAAACAGGAACTGTTTTAAAAGTTTTTCCTAAGGTAAAAACAAAAGAACACTACGAGCAGATTATGAAAGAATTAGAGAAATAAAACACATAACGGTAAAAAAGAACAATGGCAAAAAAAGAACAAGATACGAAAGCTGCAAAACTTCAGGCATTGCAGTCAACATTAAATAAAATTGATAAAGAATTCGGGAAAGGAACAATAATGAAGTTAGACTCAAGCGCTGTGGTAGATATACCTGCAATATCCACAGGCTCCATCGGGCTGGACTATGCCTTAGGTGTCGGCGGAGTTCCTCGCGGAAGAGTTATAGAAATATACGGTCCGGAATCTTCAGGAAAAACGACATTGGCTCTCCACATTATTGCCGAAACTCAAAAACAAGAAGGTATTGCTGCATTTATTGACGCAGAACATGCATTCGACAGTTTTTACGCCAAAAACTTAGGTATTGACATAGATAATTTACTTGTGTCTCAACCTGATAACGGAGAGCAAGCTCTTGAAATAACCGACCATCTTATCCGTTCGGGAGCTGTTGATATCGTAGTTATTGATTCAGTTGCAGCCCTTACCCCGAGAGCAGAGATTGAAGGAGATATGGGTGATTCTAAAATGGGGTTACAGGCTCGATTAATGTCTCAGGCATTGAGAAAATTAACATCTAACATAGGAAAAACAAATACTTGCGTAATATTTATAAATCAGTTAAGAGAAAAAATCGGAGTTATGTTCGGAAATCCCGAAACCACTACAGGAGGAAATGCTCTTAAATTTTACGCTTCCGTAAGGCTCGATGTAAGAAGAATCGGTCAGATAAAAGACGATGCCGATATTACGGGAAACAAAACGAGAGTTAAAGTTGTTAAAAACAAAGTTGCTCCGCCTTTCAAAAAAGCAGAATTTGACATTATTTACGGAGAAGGAATATCAAAAATCGGCGAAATTATAGATTTAGGTTCAGAATACGATATTATTCAAAAAAGCGGCTCTTGGTACAGTTACGGTGATACAAAATTGGGACAAGGAAGAGAAGCCGTAAAAAAACTTCTTACGGATAATATTGAATTATCGGAAGAGATTGAAAAGAAAATAAGGGAAAGATTAAAAAACGGACCCTCCGACGAATAATTGTATTTAAACAGGGTTATACCGTTATAAACAGAAAATGAAGCACGTTTTTTTAACAAATATTTTTCTGTCCTTATTTTTTTTCGGCTTTTCGCAGAATATAACAATAAAAGGCACTGTTACCGACTCTGAAACCGGTGAAGCTGTAATAAATGCATTTATAAACTCAGATAACGGAAAATTCGGAACCGTAACAAACACTTACGGTTTCTACTCTCTGACAGTTCCTGCCGGAACAAAAGAGCTGCATTATAACAGTATCGGTTATGCGAAATTTACCGCAAAATTGGGTAGCGAAAAAAATCAGACAATAAACGCAGAGCTTTCTCCTGTTGACAGTGAACTCGGTGAGGTTACGATAGTCAGTGAAGTTGCCGACAAAAATATAAAAGCTGCAGAAACCGGCATTAACAGAATCAGCCCGAAAGATACAAAAATGATTCCCGTAATTTTCGGCGAACAGGATATTCTGAAAACAATACAGCTTTTACCGGGAATAAAACCGGCGGGAGAAGGCGGCAGCGGCTTTTTTGTAAGAGGCGGAGGTGCTGATGAAAACCTTATACTCCTTGACGAAGCTCCTGTTTATAACGCTTCGCATCTAATGGGTTTTTTCTCGGTTTTTAATTCTGACGCAGTAAAAAATGTAAAAATTTACAAAGGAACGGCACCTGCACAGTACGGAGGACGGTTGTCTTCTGTTTTGGATATTCAAATGAATGACGGAAATTCAAAAAAATTCACGGCAAACGGAGGGATAGGACTTATTTCCTCTCGCTTAACCGTTGAAACACCGATTGTTAAAAACAAATCTTCTCTTATAGTTTCAGGCAGAAGAACTTATGCCGACCTTTTTCTGTCATTTGCTCCGAAAGAAGAGCAGCGCAACAGCACTCTCTATTTTTATGATTTTAATTCAAAAATAAGCCGAAAAATAAATGAAAATAACAGGATATTTCTTTCAGGATATTTCGGAAGAGACGTTTTTGGTTTCAGTGATATTATGAATATGAATTGGGGAAATATTACAGGAACGGCTCGCTGGAATCATATATTCAACAATAAGTTGTTTTTAAACACGTCTTTAATTTACAGTAAATATGATTATCAGGTCGGTATAGGTTTTTTTGCCGACTCCGGAAAAGTTAAACTGAACTCTGCAATAAGAGATTTTCACCTTAAAGAAGATTTCCAATATTTTTATAACAGCAAGAATTTATTTCGTTTCGGAATAAGTTCCGTTTACCATACCTTTTTGCCCGGAGAAGTTGATGCAAGCGAAGTAAATTTTTTAAACGACATAAAAGTTGACAATAAATATGCTTTTGAAAATGCCGCATACTTATCTCACGAGTTTGATGTTCTTAAAAACTTAAAAGTTATTTACGGTTTGCGTCTGTCGGCTTTTTGTGTTTTGGGTCCCGGAACCGTTTATGATTTTAACAACCGGCAAGATCCGGTTGATTCTGTTCAGTATTCCGATAATGAAATAATAAAAACATACAAAAATACGGAGCCTCGCTTTTCTTTAAATTATATAATAAACGACAGAAATTCCGTAAAATTTGCATATACGCGAAATGCTCAATACATACACCTTCTGTCAAATTCAACCGCATCTACCCCGGCAGATATTTGGTATCCTGCCACCAAACTCGTTCCGCCCGGAACAGCAAGTTTATATTCTGCCGGTTATTACAAAAACATTTCAAATAATATGTTTGAAACTTCCGTTGAAATTTATTATAAGGATTTACAAAATGTAATAGATTACAGGAACGGAGCCAATGTTATGGTTAATAAATATTTGGAAGCAGAACTTGTTTTCGGAAAAGGATGGTCATACGGAACAGAACTTTATTTTAAAAAACAAACAGGTAACTTAACAGGATGGATTAGCTATACATGGTCAAAAACAGAACGTATTTTTGATGAAATAAATGACGGTCTTTCATTTCCCGCCCGACATGACAGAACTCATGATTTTTCTATAACGGCAATTTATAATTTGAATAAGCGTTTGAGTTTTGCGGCAACTTGGGTTTATTATACCGGTGATGCAGTTACATTTCCGTCGGGAAGGTATATTATTGACGGGCGCATAGTGCAGTTATACACAGAACGTAACGGTTATCGAATGCCTGATTATCATCGCGGAGATTTCAGTATAACTTATTATAACAAGAAGAAAAAACATTGGAAGTCAAGCTGGAATTTTTCTGTTTATAATGTATATGCCAGAAAAAATGCTTATCAGATAACGTTCAGACCCGTAAATGAAAATTCTTCGCAGTTTGAAGCTGTAAGGCTGGCTTTATTTTCTGTTATTCCCTCTGTTGCTTACAGTTTTACTTTTAATTAAATCCGAATAGCCGTCCTGTTACAAGTATGCGTTTAAAAATAAAAGGCTGCCTGAAAATTCAGGCAGCCTTACTTTATAAAAAAGCAAACAAAATTTTAACCGCATTTAGAATATCCGCACGACTGACATTTCAAACAGCCTTCTTCGTAAACCAGAGAATCAGAGCCGCACTCCTGACAAACAGAGCCTTTTTTTGCTTTTGTTCCGTCGGGAATATAAATTTTTAAAGCTCTTTCAATACCTTTTTTCCAGGTGTTTATTGTATCTGTCTCAAAGTGTAAGGATGAGATTAGATTAACTGCATGCTCAATAGGCATTCCGTGGCGCAAAACTCCGGAAATTAATTTGGCATAATTCCAAAATTCAGGATTAAATTTATACGATAAGCCCTCAATCGTAATATTAAATCCGAATTTGTTTTTATACCTGAAGTCGTATCTTTTACTTCCGTCTTCAAAGCGGTGTTTAATAATCTCTCCTTTTGAAACAGATTTAGGAACAGGTAAAGCATCTTCTTCGGTCCTTCCGGAAAAAATTTCGTAAGGCTTACCGTCTTTCAGTCCTACAAAAGCTATCCACTCTTCATCATTATTGTTGAACCTTACGACATCAGCTTCTAAAACAGCCGGTCGTTTTTCATGTTTTTGTTCTTTTTGAGTCTTCTTATTATCGGCAGAAATTAAAACACCGTCGCGAGAGCCGTCTCTGTATACCGTTACGCCCTTACATCCGCTTTTCCATGCTTCAAAATAAACATCTCCGACTAAATCGACAGAAACATCTTTGGGTAAATTCACTGTAACACTTATTGAATGGTCAACCCATTTTTGCACTTTTCCTTGCAACTGAACTTTTTTAATCCAGTCAACATCGTTTGACGTTGCTTTATAATACGGAGATTGTTTTACCAGTTCTTGGATTTTATCATTATCGAATGTTTTTGCTTCTTCGGTATCTATACCGTTTATTTCCATCCATTTAAGAAAGTTATGGTGAAAAACATTATACTCTTCCCATGCATCTCCGGTTTCGTCAGTGAAACTTATATTTACATTTTTATCGTTAGGGTTTACTTTTCTGCGTCTTTTGTAAAACGGCATAAATACAGGTTCTATTCCGGAAGTTGTTTTTGTCAGAATACTGGTGGAACCTGTAGGGGCAATAGTCAGCAAAGATATGTTTCTTCTTCCGCTCTTTACCATTTCCTCATAAAGTTCTTTATCTGCTTCTTTTATTCTGTTAATAAACGGATTGTTTTTTTCTTTTTCGGTATTGTATATTTTAAAAGCTCCTCTTTCTTTTGCCATTTCAACAGATGATCGATATGCTTCAACAGCTAATGTTTTATGAACCAAGACGGAAAAATCTGTTGCATTATCACTGCCGTATTGCAAGTTTAAAGCTGCAAGCATATCCCCTTCGGCAGTAATTCCGACGCCGGTTCTTCTTCCTAGTTCTGCTTTATTTTTAATATTTTCCCAAAGTCGTTTTTCCGTCAGTTTAATTTCTTCTTTTTCCGGATCGTTATTTATTTTTTCAATAATCTTATCAATTTTTTCAAGCTCTAAGTCTATAATATCATCCATTATTCTTTGGGCATAACGAACATGTGTTTTAAATTTGTCAAAATTAAATGTCGCGGCTTCGGTAAACGGGTTTTCAACATAAGAAAATAAGTTTATTGCAAGCAAGCGACAACTGTCATACGGACAAAGCGGGATTTCTCCGCACGGATTTGTAGATACGGTTTTGAATCCTTGATCTGCATAACTATCTGCAACAGACTCTTCTATAACGGTATCCCAAAATAATATTCCCGGTTCGGCAGATTTCCATGCATTATGTATAATTTTTTTCCAAAGTTTTCGGGGGTCAATTATTTTTTTTATTTTAGGATTGTCAGAATCAACCGGAAATTGTTGTAGGTAGGGTTTGTTTTCAATAACAGCCTGCATAAATTCATTGTCTATTTTAACCGACACATTAGCCCCCGTTATTTTCCCTGATTCTAACTTTGCATCTATAAAATGTTCTGCATCAGGATGTTTTATTGATATTGACAACATTAACGCTCCTCTTCTGCCGTCTTGAGCAACTTCTCTTGTTGAGTTGGAATATCTCTCCATAAAGGGAACTACTCCTGTTGATGTTAACGCACTGTTACTTACCGGACTCCCTCCCGGGCGAATATGAGAAAGGTCGTGTCCTACTCCGCCCCTTCTTTTCATCAACTGCACCTGTTCTTGGTCTGTTTTTAATATTCCTCCGTATGAATCAGCCGGCTCGTCATCTCCTATAACAAAACAATTTGATAAAGAAACTGTTTGAAAGTTATTTCCTATTCCGGACATCGGGCTGCCGGCAGGAACAATATATTTAAAGTTTTTTATTAAGTTATATATTTCTTCCCTGCTTAACGGATTTGGATATTTTTGCTCTATTCTCGCAATTTCTTTTGCTATTCTGCGGTGCATTTCTTCCGGGGTTTTTTCGTAAATATTTCCGAAAGAATCTTTAAGAGCATATTTAGTTGCCCAAACACGGGCAGCTAACTCGTCTCCGTTAAAATATTTCAGGGCATAAGGAAGAACTTCTTCATATGTAAAGCCCTTTTTTTCTTTTTCAGACACAGGGCTGAAAGCTGTAGTTTTATCTTTTACTTGCATACTAACTTAAATAAAAATATGGGTGAAAATGGTAAGAACAAAAATATATCAAATAAAAGAAGATTAAAAGCCCGCCTTTTAAAACCCGTTGTTTAAAAAGTTGATATACAAACAATAAATATGTTAATAACTTTATATTTAAATTAAATCGAAAAAAAAATTGCCCGAAACAAATATTGCCAACCGGCTAATATACAAGACTTTGTCAAACAAAAACAACAGACGCACAGGTCTTTTTTTATTGCTTTTTAAACTTTTCTCTGACACCGTTAAGCATTACCTGAGTAAGTTCTTTTATATCAAACTTTGTTTCTAACCCCCAATCTTTTTGTGCAACAGAATCGTCTATACTTTGCGGCCAAGAATCAGCTATCGGTTGACGAAAATCCGGCTTATAAAATATTTCAAAATCAGAAATATGCTTTTTAATTTCATCAGCAATTTGCTTCGGGGTAAAACTTATTCCTCCGACATTATAGCTTGATTTTACGCTTATATTTTCTTTCGGAGCCTGCATCAGCTTAATCGTTGCTTCAACAGCATCTTGCATAAACATCATCGGAAGTGCCGTATCTTCTTTTAAGAAACATTCATATTGCTTTTTTCTTACGGCATCATAAAATATTTCAACGGCATAGTCCGTTGTTCCGCCTCCGGCTTCTGTTTTATAACTAATAAGTCCGGGGTAACGAATACTTCTGATGTCTAAATTGTATCGAGTATTAAAATATTCACACCAGCGTTCTCCTGCTAATTTACTTATGCCGTAAACTGTAGAAGGTTCTGTGATTGTAAGCTGGGGAGTGTTTTGTTTAGGGGTTGTTGGTCCGAATACAGCTATTGAGCTCGGCCAAAAAACACGATGCACGTCTTCTACAACTTTAGTCAGATCCAGAATATTCAGCAAACTTTGCATGTTTATGTGCCAAGCCTGCAAGGGTAATTTTTCCGCATTTCCGGAAAGAACGGCTGCCAAGTGGTAAATTTGTGTTATCTTATGGCGAATAACAAAGTGAATTAATCTTTTGTCGTCCATAACATCAAGAATTGCCGACGGACCCGTATCCTTAATGTCCTGAGGAACATCTTTTATGTCCGTTGCAAAAACATGTTCGTTTCCGTAAATTTTTCGAAGAGCAATTGTAAGCTCAGAGCCTATTTGACCGGCTGCACCTATTACCAGTATATTTTCCATAAAATCTTAAAAATTTTGCTCAAATTTACGGTTTTCAGAGCAAAAAAGCACAAAATTTTGTAATTATTATTGCTGTTATAAAAAATGTTTTTATCTTTAAGAAGTTAAAATAAAAAACAAACATTATGAAAAAGAAAATTTTAATTGTTACTGCCGTATTTTTTGCTTTAAGTTTATATTCCGGCAAAGTTTATGCACAAGCATCAAAAATTACGGGGATGTGGAAAACTATTGATGATGAAACAGGAAATGCAAAGTCTTACGTAAAAATTTATAAAGCCAAAAACGGTTTTTATTACGGAAAAATAACTAAGCTCCTTGATAAACCTCAAGACGAGAAATGTGATAAGTGTAAAGGTGCATTAAAGGATAAACCGATTGTAGGAATGGTAATTTTATTAAAAATGAAAGCCGGAGATGACGGGCTGGAAGGCGGAAAAATTATGGATCCCGGAAACGGAAAGTTTTACCATTGCACTATGGAGTTAGACGAGAAAAACCCGGACAAACTGCATGTAAGAGGGTCTCTTGACAGTTGGGGCTGGGCAGGCAGAACTCAGTATTGGTATCGTCTGAAAAAATAGATACAGATTTACAAAACATAAAAACACCAAAATAATTACCTGAAAAGCTCAATCAGACTAAGATTGGGCTTTTTAAAAATGTTGCGGAATTTTACCGCCGTATGAAACTTTTGCAAGATAACGGATTAACTTAATTTCCGGAGGGCCCTCTTAAAATTTCAATCGTTGTTTCAAGGTCTTTAATTCTTTGTTTCAGCATTTTATTTTCCTTTTGTAAGGACTCTAATTTTGTATTTTCCGACTCTGAACCGGGATTAATTTTATTTGAAACTCTGGTTTCTTCAACGGCGATAACAAAATATTTTGTATCTCCGAGCCACGGAAAAGTTTTGAAACGTTCTTTATAAGTCAGGTTTACATGCTTTCCCTGTAAGGCTTTTAATTTACTTATTACCTCCGGTTTATTGTCCTGAACGGAAAAGTTCCAAAGCGGCTGCGTTGCTTCTTGACTTATTTGTCCTTCCCATGTCTTAAAAACAACGCCCTTTTTACTGAATTTTACCAATTCTCCGGCTCTGTATCCCTGGCTGTAGGAAACAAAATAAATGAACGTGTAATATGCTGAAAATACAACAACTGTAACCGTAATTGTAATATAAAGAAACTTTTTCATTATGAGGATTTTAAAAATTTATAAATATAATGCAAAATTACGTAAAATTTTTTATTTCTCAGCAAGAAAACAAAACCGTTTGAATAACAAAGGATTACACAACAAAAAGAAATGGTTTAAACACTTATGCAAACGTTTTCGGTAAAATAAATAAAATTAAATGAAACCGCCGGCACAGTTTTTTCGTATAGGCTAATAAAAGAACAAGGTATTGAAAAAACGATTACTCATCATATATGTTTTAATATTCGGCTTTTTCTTTATTTCCGAGGCACAAAGTTTTGAAATTTTTGCCGGAGATACAGTAAATGTTATTGATAAGAACGGCTTTAAGCAAGGATATTGGATTAATCACAAACCTTTTTGTGAGGAAAAAATATCGGAAGGGAATTATGTTGACGGAAAAAAAGAGGGCATTTGGAGGTCTTACTATGCCGACGGAAGTCTTAAATCGGAAATAACATACGTACACGGAAAAAAATACGGACTGGCAAAAACATATTTCGAAAACGGAAATATTGCAGAAGAAGGGGTTTGGCTTGAAGACAAATGGGTAAATAAATATAAAGCCTATTACAGAAACGGAAAACTTTCTTACGTGTGGAACTATAACGAATACGGAACACGCTCCGGTTACCAAAAGTATTATTACGAAAACGGAAATTTAAAAATTGAGGGAGAGTGGGTTGACGGAAAAGAAAACGGAATAATAAGGGAATATTACGAAGACGGATCTTTGAGATGCGAAAAAATTTTTCATAACGGAAAAGCAGGAAAAGATTCAATAACAATATATGAAATAAAAGAGAAAACGATTATATCGGACAGCACAGAAAATAATATTGAAAAAGACAATGTTACTTCTCACTTTACGGAGCAAGACAGTTTAGGAATTTTTCAGGGAAACGGATATCATATTTTCTATAACAAAACTAAAGATAAAGAAAAAGAAGGCTTTTTTGAGAACGGATATTTAATAGACGGAAAGCAATATTTTTATGATGAAAAAAGAAGATTGATAAAAACAGCAATCTATAAAGACGGTAAAATAATTAAGATAATTGATGAGTGAAAAGAGGTAAATAAGCAAAGAACCGATGCTTTTGTCGGTTCTTTTATTTTTAATAGAATTGGTGCGAAATTAAGTTTTTATCTCTTGTTTTTTTGTTCGTTTTGCCCACCAAGTACTTAATAAAAGCCCTGAGGCTATATGCCAAATCCCCCACATTGCTGCAATAAATGCAATACCGCCGTAGCCGTCGGGAAAAATATGTTTGTTAAAAATCAAAACTAAAGCAATACCTGAATTTTGTATACCTGTTTCTATCGTAATGGTTTTTCTGTCCAAAATCGGCAAAAAAGATGTTCTTGCAATTGCATTTCCGGTTCCGAAAGCTATAATATTATGAAAGAAAACAATAGGCAGAAGAAGTATAAAATAATTCATAAAATGAGCAAAATTTGAAATTACTGCACCTGCAATAAAGCCTAAAAATGCAACAACTGATATCCATTTCACGGGTTTAAATATTTTCTCTGTCAGCTCCGGAAACCTTCTTGCAAACCAAAGACCTGCAGTTAAAGGAATACCCATTAAAATTATTATTGTTTGAAATACGTGTTGCCACGGAATCTCAACAGGATTTGCCAAAGGCAGTGTATTTATATACAGTTCTCCCCAAAAAACAAAGTTTAAGGGAGTCATTATTATCGACAATAAATCGGAAAAAGCCGTCAATGTTACAGATAGTGCAGTGTTTCCTTTTGCCAATGATGTCATAAAATTGGAAACATTTCCGCCGGGGCAAGATGCCACCAACAACATTCCCAGAGAAATTGAAATCGGAAACTTAAATAAAATAACCAATAAATATGTTATAGCCGGAAGCAGCAGAAACTGTGCTATAAGTCCGATAATAACCGACTTAGGGTTTTTGGATATTTGAAGAAAATGCTCTCGTTTTATTCCGAGAGCAACACCGAACATAACAAAAGCAATAGTAATATTCATTATTGTTAAGCCGGTTTCGTTAAAGTTAAGTTTTATTGAGTCTAATGGTAACAGCAGGGAGTTGTATTTTTCAAACATATCTTTTAAATAATTGCCTGCTAAAATAACAACTATTTTTTTATTTCTCTAATAATTGTAAAATTAAATCGGGTTCAAAGCCTTTCGATGCTGCAAATCTTATCAGCTTTTGTTTTTTCTTATACTCGTCTTCACCTTTTATGCAGTGCTGCTTTTGTTTTAATATATATTTAAGTGTTTCTCTGTATTTTTTTTCGGAAATTTCCGAAAGTGCATTACAAATTAAAGTTTCAGATATTTTTTTTTGAACAAGCATCGTTCGTATTTTTATTTTTCCCCATTTGTTAAACTCAAATTTATCTCTTACATAATATTTTACATAACGCTCTTCATCTATAAATTTTTGCTTTTCAAGTTCGTTTATAATTTTATCGTGTTCTGCAGGGTTAGCTTTCCAGTCATACAGCTTTTTCCTGATATCCGATTTACACTTTTCTGCCTTACTGCACAAATACATTGCTTTGTTCAATGCTTTTTTATATGTAATATGTTTTTGATGCATTTTTTATTCAACAACAGCATTTTTGCTCATTATCAAATGTTTATATTTTTCGGAAGGAGACGAAATAAACTCGCCGATGCCGTACTCTTCCCACTTTTTATCAACAAGTTTTATTATTTCCTCATCGGAAGTTACGATATCGGGCCAGTCTCTTTTAAAATTATCAATATCGGCACGTTTTCGAGTTCCGTCAATTACCAGGTGCGAAACTTCTCCGAGGTTTTCGGATTTAAAAATAAAGCAATCACGCAAAGGTTCTGTATTATTTGCAAAAATCCACGTTGTCTGTTCAATGTCAAAAACATTAACGGGATAGTCAACAAAAATCAAAAATTTTACCTTTTTAATACCGTCCTCTTTTACAAGCTGCTGAGAAAGTTCTTTAATATGGTTTGTTTTACTTTTCTCAACGGAAATAAACAAAAAAGAAATATCCTGTCTTAAAAGGTCATCATTTATTTCTTTTATTTCCGGATACTTATTTTTAAGGCTCAAAATATCTGTTTCTACAGTTTTAGTGTTAATTTTAAGGTTTTTGTTTTCCGATTTTTCCTCATCGTATTTTTTTGTCGCATCAAATCCGAGTTTGCTGCCGTAAGCAAATTTATTTGAAGAGTGGTCGAGAACATCAAGCGGTCCTTTCATAAAATTAATATCTTCCGCCGGATTTACGTTTTCGGAAAACATTTTTGCCGCCTGTTTGTAGTTGCTTATTTTCACATCTTTATCGAAAACAATCAACATTTTGTTAAACATCATTTGTCCGGCACCCCACAAAGCTGTCATTACTTTGTGTGCATGCCCGGCAAAACTTTTTTCTATGCTTACAAGGGTAAGGTTATGAGCAACTCCTGCATCGGGAATGTGCATATCCGCTAATTCGGGCAACATTGTTAATCGTATGGGAGCCAAAAAAATACGTTCCGTTGCACGGGCAATCCAAGCGTCTTCCATCGGCGGAATACCGACTACGGTTGCCGGATAAACAGCATCTTTTTTATGTGTAATACAGGTTACGTGAAATTTCGGATACCAATCCGGTAAGGAAAAAAATCCGGTATGGTCGCCGAACGGTCCTTCCCAAATAAAATCTTCCGCCGGGTCAATATATCCTTCGATTATTATATCCGCTTCCGCCGGAACTTCAATATCTTGGGTTATTGCTTTTACCAACTTTACCTTTTCTTTACGAAGAAATCCGGCAAGCATATATTCGTCTATATTATCAGGCAAAGGAGCTGTTGCGGCATATGTTAAAACAGGATGTCCGCCGAGGGCAACGGCAACGGGCATTTTTTTGCCGAGTTTTTTGTACTCATTGAAATGCCTTGCCCCTACTTTATGTTTATGCCAATGCATTCCGGTAAGGTCTTTATCAAAAACTTGCATCCTGTACATTCCGATATTTCGTATGCCGGTAACAGGGTCTTTCGTAATAACCTGAGGAAATGTTATAAATTTTCCGCCGTCTCTGCTCCACGTTTTTAATATCGGTAATATTGATAAGTCCGGATTTTTGTGTATAATTTCCTGCGATTTTCCGTTTCCGGAAACTGTTTTAGGCATATATGACGAAATTGATGCTAATTCCGGCAACATTTTCAGCTTATCGAAAAATCCTTTTTTAGGTGATGTGATGTTTTTGAACATTGACTCTAACTCTTCCCCTATTTCATTGAAATTACTGACATTAAGGGCAATTTGCATTCTTTTTTCGGAGCCGAGAGCATTTATTAATACCGGAAAATTTGTTCCGTTATTTTCAAAAAGTAATGCTTTTCCTCCGCCGTATTGTTTAGACATTCTGTCGGCAATTTCGGCAATTTCAAGCTCCGTGTTTACTTTTGTGCTTATTCGTATAAGTTCTCCGGCTTGTTCAATTTTTTTTATAAAGTTTTGCATTATATATTCTTCGGTTTATTTTGTTTGTGAATAAAATTTTATCATCTTTTCTTCGGTATCATAAATGTAAATTAGGTTTTCTTTGGTTTTTGCCTTATAAAGAAGTATGCCGTCATGCGGCAAATATTCATATTTTTTTGCTTCGTAAGTTTTTCCGGCTTCATTTGTTCTTTTCAGCATATTTCCGAGATACCACCGCCCGCCTCTTCTGCCTTTTTTGACTG
This sequence comes from Bacteroidales bacterium, assembly GCA_026987795.1. GTDB lineage: Bacteria > Bacteroidota > Bacteroidia > Bacteroidales > JAADGE01 > JAADGE01. The sequence continues at coordinate 9,078 of JALSMF010000050.1, read as the reverse complement.
TTTTTATTTTTATGTTTTCATTTACGTGAACAGATAAGGTTTCATCGTTGTCAAAAATTATTAAAAACTGTTGTTCTTTTGTTTTTGTATTGGAGAGTATTACGGCAAAGTCCTCTTTTTTATTATCGTTAAAATCTCCGAAGGCAACGGTGTTCATCTCAAATACTTTTTTTTCTTCAGGAAAAATTTTCCAGTCTGTTTCATTATTTTTGTAGTATTGGTTTTCAACAAAGTAATTTCGCAGTGCAAGTTTATATTTTGCAGGTATTAGGTTTCCGGCAATGCTGTTTCCCATTATTGCGTTAATTTGCACAAAAGTATGGGAAATCCCCAGATCTTCGGCATAAACCCAACCTATTTTATTTCTTAAGCTTTTAACCTTATACCAAGGCTTAATAATAATTCCGTCTTCGGGTTTTTTAATTACTCTGACAGTTTCTCCGTAGTGAAGACTTTCTATTTTTTTTGCCGTTAAACTGTCTCCTTCAAGAAGAAAAGCATTATTATCAATAACTCGGCGTTCATCTTTTTTTGATAAAAAATACAGTCCGCTTACAATAATTGCCGAAAAAGCAATTGCGGCTATAAGCATAATCAAGTTCTGCCAAAAACTTACGCTGAGATTCGGTTTTTTAATTTCAAAATCCGCCGAATCAATAATTTTTGTCTGCAAAGAAATTGTTGCAGCTCTTGTTCGTTTGTTCTGTGAACTTAATAAATCTATACTAAATTCATCGCAAGCCTGATAGCGATTGAGGGGCTGTGTTTCTGTAGCCTTCCTTACAACATTGCGCATTTTGTCGGAAACTCCGATGTAAAAAGAGTGCGGGTCGGGAAAGGGCTGGGTTACAATTTTGTTATAAATTTCGTATTCACTTAAATTTTTATCGTAAGGATATTGTCCTGTAAGAATATAAAAAAGCGTTGCCCCGATTGAGTATATATCCGTTCTTCTGTCCAGAATTTTCCCTTTAACCTGTTGCGGGCTCATAAAAATTGCCGTCCCGAGTTTTGACCCTCCCTGAGTTATGAGTGCCTGATTTTTTCTCAGATGTTTTGCAATCCCGAAATCTATAAGTTTTATAGTATTATCAGATGTTATCATAATATTTGAGGGTTTTATGTCTCTGTGTATCATGTTTTTAGAGTGCATATGCCCCACTGCGTCCAGAACCTGTAAAATAATTTTTACGGCTTTTGATTCAGGAATGGGTCCCGAAACCAAATCAACGTATTCATCAAGGGTTTGCCCTTTTACATATTCCGTAATAATAAAAATACCTTGGTCGTTTTCAATATAATCATATAGAGTTACAATATTCGGGTGATTGAGTTTTGACAAGAGTTTTGCTTCATTTAAAAAGCGTTTTTTATACTGAGGGTTTTTTTGAAGAACCGGATTCAGCATTTTTACGGCAACTTTTTTCTTTAGATGCCTGTGTATACCGAGATAAACGGTTGACATTCCGCCTTCGTCAATTATTTCGTCTATTTCATAATTATTTACAAATTGACCTATCATTTTTTGCCGTTTACATTTTGCGGAATTATAAATCGTTCGCCGGGATAAAAATAAAATTCCTGCTTTTTGTTAGTCCTTAGAATGTTAATAATATTATATTCATAAACTCCGGGATAAGAAAAAATATTTCTTCCGACAGAATATATGTACGTATTATCTGTGTGTTTTTTAAAAATTAAATCGGATGAATTACTTATGATGTTATCGGTATTTTTTGACGGTTTGTCTTTTATGAAAAAATAATTATACATAAAAAACGCATTAATAAGCAAAAAGATTATTCCCAGCAAAGCAATATTTTTAAGTTTCTTCTTTTTGTCGGTTTTTTTGAAAGCAAAAGACCGTTTAGGTTTTTTTCCGGTATTATAAAAGCGAATTAAACTTACAGTTACATTATCATTACCGCCGTTATTTAAAGCTCTCTTTATTAATTGCTTTCCCGCTTTTTTGATGTCTGTTTCTTTTTGTATTATTTTCAGAATATCTTTATCTTCAAGTTCATTTGTAAGCCCGTCGGAACAAATTAAAATATAATCGTTATCTGCCGGAATCAACGGTTTTTCACAAATGTCAACAGATACAGTTTCGCTTATTCCGACAGCATTGTAAATAATGTTTTTTTGTATATGGTTTCGAGCGTCTGTTTCGGTGATTTTTTTTTCTTTGAGAAGTTTGCCGATTAAGGAGTGGTCTTCTGTAAGCTGAAATAATTTTTTTCCTGTTTTGTAATAAATTCTGCTGTCTCCTGCGTGTGCATAAAAAACTTTATTATCTCTGATTAAAACCAGGGCAACGGTTGTTCCGGGATATATGTTTTTTTCCGGCTGTCCGAGTTTTGCCCGAAGTTCCGTATTTGCAAAATTTACGGCATCATATATCAGTAACCGCTCATTGTCATACCACGTTTCGGAAATAAATGACTCTATCTTTTCCAGCGTTAAAGATGCTGCTTTTTTTCCGTCAGGAATTCCGCCCATTCCGTCGCAAACAGCAAAAACAGCACCGTTAATACTTTCAAAATAAGCAAAAGCATCCTGATTTTCGTTTCTTACAAGACCTTTGTCTGTTTTTGAAAACTCCTGATATATTTTAAGTTGCTGTGTTTGGCTCACTGTATATTAAACTTGAGGTAAAATTAATGTTTTTTCTCTTAATAAGCAGTAAAATCTTTAAATCAAAACAAATTCTTATTTTTGCACTTAACACAAAATGTTTTTTTGAAAAAAATTATTTATATAGCCGGTTTAGGTCACTCCGGTTCTACAATTTTGGATATGGCATTGGGTTGTCATCCGGAAATTGCAGGCTTAGGAGAGGTTTATGCTGTTTTTAATAAAAAAAGAACATCCGAACTTTTCGAAAAGTCAACTTGTTCTTGCGGAAAAAAAGGTGTTGGCTGTGATTTTTGGAAAGACCTGCAAAAAATTTCAGCTTCAGAACTTAAAACAGAAGATAAATATAAAAAACTTATTGAGACCTTTACGGAAAAGTACGGGGAAAATATGATTTTACTTGACAGTTCGAAAAATTCGTATTCATACCTCCGATTTTTGAATAAAGAATATGACCTGAGAGTAATATATTTAACAAGAGACTACAGAAGCTGGATTTATTCTCGCTTCGCACGAACCCGAAAACCGATGCTTTTTCTTGGTTTAAGATGGTATCTTGAAAACCGAAAGTTACTATATGTTCTGAAAAAATACAATTTGAAAATAATGACTGCGGGCTATGAAGAACTTTCCGTATATCCGGAATTTATTTTAAAAAGAATATCTGATTTTATCGGTGTTAAGTTTTCGGAGAAAATGTTGTATCCCGACAATACAAAAAGTCATATTTTAAACGGGAATATAAGCAGGGTTGATAAAAGCAAGCGGCAAGGTTTTTTTTATGATATTCGGTGGATGACTTCGGGCAGATTGTCTCGATTGTCTTCTTTTTTTTCCGTTTTAGGAAAGCTAAACAAGAAGTTGGTTTACTTCAATATTTCGGGAACAAAAAAAGAAGATTTTTATATTTTCGGAAATAGAAGGAAAAAGAATTTACTGAAAACCCATAATGAATAATACTTTGCAGATAAGATATATTAAACACGCAGACATTAACAAACCTTTGTGGGACAGAAGGATACGCAACGCTGCAAACAGCAGAATTTATGCCCTTTCCGGCTGGCTGGATATTGTTTCTCCCGGTTGGTCGGCTTTAGTTACCGATAACTATGATTTTGTAATGCCTTTGCCCGAAAAGCAAAAATTCGGAATTAAATATATTGCACAACCGAAATTTACTCAACAAACAGGTGTTTTTTCTTCCCTAAAAATTACGAATAATATTATTTTAAACTTTTTAAAATTAATACCTGAAAGATATAAATATCAGATAGTTCATTTAAATTCTCAAAATAAAATATCCGGTGAAAATATCACAAAAAAGCCAAATCATTTGCTGTGTTTAAACAGTAAACTTGAAGATTTATACAAGGCTTTTTCTCAAAACACAAAGCGAAATATCAAAAAATCCGAAAAATTTGAAAATATTACGGACAAAAACATTTCTGTTGACGAAGCTGTTTTTCTGAAAAAAGATAATAACATAAACGCTCTTTCCGACAAGGATTTAAAGATATTAAGACGTTTAATTTTATTTGCAAAAGAACAACATAATGTTAAAATTTACGGGGTGAGAAACATAAATAAAAGGCTGATTTCCGTTACCGTTTTTGTTTTTTGCGGAAACAGAATTTACTTACCGTTAATAGCATCTTCACCCGAAGGAAAGAAGAAGTTTGCTTCATTTCAGATTTTTAATACATTTATTGAAGAATACGCCGGTAATGAGTTAATTTTGGATTTTGAAGGCTCTTCCGTTCCCGGAGTTGCCCGTTTTTTTGAAGGATGGGGAGCTGCTTCGGAAATTTATTACATTTACAGGCAAAATAATTTACCGATGTTTTTTAAAATATTTAAAAAATAACATTACAGCATAAACCCGTTTTGATAAAAAATATTTTAAATACTGTTTTTGTAAGAGTCTTTAATGCCGGTATGACATTAGGAATTGTTATCTTAAATTCAAATGTAATAGGAGCCGAAGGTCTCGGAAATATAAGTTTAATTATCCTTGCCGTATCAATTTTTATACTTCTGACGGGGTTTGTTTCCGGAGCTTTGGTTTATTTTGTTCCGAGAGAAAATGTTTTTCAGCTTTTTATAATTTCATATGCTTGGACATTTATAATGTTTTTTGTTTTTTTTATTTTCATAACGCTTGTGCCTGTCGTTGATAAAAATTTTATTTATCATGTTTCGGCTCTGTCTTTAATTTTGTCGGGAGCAAATATTAATGAAAAAATTCTTGCGGGAAAAGAAAAAATAATAACGGTAAATTATATTTCCCTGCTCAAGACAATTTCAATGATAGTTTCATTGCCTGTTTTATATTTTATTTTAAAAGAGAAAACGGTAATGTCTTATGTTTTTTCTCTTTATATTTCATATTCTGTCGGTTTTTTTCTTACTCTGTTCGGTATTATGAAGTTTTTAAAAGACAAAAAAATAAACGGCTTCAGGCTTTTGCTGATAAAGGTCTTTAAATTAAGCGGCTATAACACTGTTGCCGCAATAGTTCAGAAATTGAATTACCGGTTGGGATACTATTTTATTGAATACTTCTTGGGGATAAAGGCTCTCGGTATTTTTTCGGCGGGAGTTCAAATAAGCGAAAGCACGCTGATTATCAGCCGCAGTATTTCTTTCGTTCAATATTCAAAAATTTCAAATACAAACAATTTCAGGCAGTCTGTTTCTCTCACGGTTACTCTGGCAAAAATCGTTCTTTTGATATCTTCCGGAATAATGCTTGTTTTTTCAATGCTCCCGTCTTCTTTTTATTCATTTGTTTTCGGGCACGATTTTACGGAAATTAATACGGTGATAAAAAGTTTGAGTTTCGGGATTGCGGCATTATCGCTAAATTTAATAATAATGCACTTTTTTTCCGGCACGGGAAACCAAAAGTTTAATATGATGTCAGCTTCTGCGGGATTCGCAATAACGGTTTTCTGCGGATTACTTTTAATTCCGGAGTTCGGAATTTTCGGAGCCGGTATTTCTGCATCTTTTTCCTATCTGACGTCTGCCTTACTTCAAATTTATTTCTTTACAAAACTTACCGGAATCGGGTGGTCGGCATTTATAATAAGAAAAAAAGACTTTATAAACGGAATATCTGCCTTAAAAAACTTATTGTTATCAAAAAATAAAGAGTGATTAGACTCTTATAAACATAACAACTCCGCCGAGTTTTATCATATCTTTTGCTTTAAGTTTGTATTTTTTAACTTTCTTTTTGTCTGCAACAATACCGTTTGTGCTTCCCAAATCTATGATATAAAAATCACTGCCTTCTTTATTTATGACAGCATGATTTGCCGATACGGTCATATCCGGAATAACGACATCATTATCATCTGCTCTTCCTATTTTTATAATGTGTTTTTCAAAAAAATATGTCTTATTAAAGCCCTTTCCCTTTATATTTATTTCAATCGGCTTTGCAGCAGGCACATACTGCGTTTCTTTTAATCGTTTAGTTTGTTTTATCTTCTTTTTATAAATTATAAGAACAAGTATTAACAATAAAAACATAACAGAGGAAAAAATTGTTAAAAAAAGCTCCTTTTGTGTCAAAAGAAGTTTACTTGGCTTTTCGATAATAACATCAACGATATTTTTATTAAGATTCAGGGATATTTCGGACCGTTTTGTTTTTGCAGACAAGATAAGTGAGATTTTATAAAAATCGGGCTTCATTGTTTTTGAAAAATAAGAGAGGTCTTCTGTGTATCTCCTTAACTCTTTTAAAGCATCTTTTTCTTTTTTTATTTGAGAATACATTCCGCCGGTTTTTCGACATATTTTTATTATTTTCTGTTCTGCATTTGTCTTTATATCTGCCGTCTGTAAAAAATAAACAGGAAAGCGGTCGTTGTTTAACGCCCCGGAACAAAAATCAAAAGAAAAGTCTTTATTTTCAGAAATAATGAAAATTCCTATATTATCAAATTCTGATTTTTTCAAGAACAGGTAATCTTTTATTTTTTTACTTTCTTCACAGTTTTCTTTTGTTTTGTTTTTTTTGAGTAAGGGAAAATAATTTTTCAGAAACCCGGTAAAAAAAGTTTTGTTTTTACTAAATTCAGGGCTTATAAAAAAAATAAAACGTTTACCTTTTTTGTTAGTGTTTACAATTCCGATATTAAGCTCATCTGTTTTCTTAAGTCGTTCTGCCTCTTTCAACATTATATTTATTATTCTTTTTGACGCATTAATGTCAATTATAAATAATATTTTTATATCTCGTTTTATTTCCTTAAGAAGAACCGGAGTTATTTTGAAAGCTTGTTTTTTGCCGTTTTCAAAAACATTAGAATTAGATATATTAAGATGCTCTTTGCTTTTAACAAAAATATTAACTTTCGGATAATGAGAATCGTCAATTTTTATAACTTTCACATTATTTTGTGCAAGCAGCCCCGAAAAATTGAAAGTAAACAGAATAAAAAACCCGGTAATTCCTATCTTCATTTTTATTTTTTTATCAATGCGAATATAAAACTTTATTCTGTGTCTTATATGTTATTAAAGCTTTTTGTCCTATATTTGGAATATTTTCATTATTTGTTATAAAAAAATTAATGTAAAATGAGAAAAATATTTATTTCCGCAACAGTCTTTTTATTATTTTTCAATACAGTTTTGCTTTCGCAAAATGCATTTGAAATAATTAAGAAAGCCGATGAAAAATTCAGAGGTAAATCAACATACGGCGAAATGACCATGACCATTGTTCGTCCGACATGGAAACGAACATTAAAATTTAAAACATGGGGAAAAGGAACCGATTATTCCTTGGCTCTTATCACTTATCCCGCAAAAGAAAAAGGACAGACTTTTCTGAAACGAAAAAACGAAATGTGGACTTGGAATCCCAAAATTTCACGCCTGATAAAAATGCCGCCGTCTTTAATGTCGCAAGGATGGATGGGGTCCGATTATACAAACGATGATATTCTTAAAGAATCCTCGATTGTAAATGATTACACACATAAAATAATCGGTTCGGAAAAAATTGACGGCATCGAGTGTTGGAAAATTGAACTGACACCGAAAGAAAATGCCGTTGTTATTTGGGGAAAATTGATAAAATGGATAAGCAAAAAAGAATACAACCAAATGAAATCGGAATATTATGACGAAGACGGATATTTAATAAAAACAGATATTGCCTCAAAAGTTAAACTTATGGGTTCAAAAAGAATTCCGACACATATTGAGATAATTCCGGCAGACGAACCAAACCATAAAACAATTGTTGATATAAATTCAATGGTTTTTGATATTCCGATAAGCGATAATTTCTTTACACAGCAAAATATGAAACGCCTAAAATAACTTTAAGAGCATACTATGTCATCTTTTAAATTAGCAAAAAGAAATATTTGGCGTAACAAACGTCGAACGTTGATTACCGCAGCTTCAATATTTTTTGCCTTGTTTTTTGCAATGATAATGCGCTCAATGCAGCTCGGCACCTATGCCGAAATGATTAAAAACGTGGTTTCTTCCTATACCGGACATATTCAAATTCACAAAACCGGCTATTGGGACGATAAAATAATCAATAATACCTTTCCCGAAAACCCGGAAATTGAAAAAACAATCGCTGAAATTCCGGAAGTCGCAGAAGTTGTTCCCCGACTCGAAAGCTTTGCACTGGCTTCATACAAAGAACAAACAAAAGGAAGTATTGTTATCGGTATAAAACCGGAAAAAGAAACACAAATGACAAAACTTGCAAATAAAGTTGTTGCCGGAAAATATCTCTCTGAAAATGATGCGGGAATTTTAGTTTCGGAAAAACTGGCTTCTTTTTTAAAACTTTCGGTTAATGATACAATTATTCTGATAGGACAAGGTTATCATGCCGCAACGGCAGCAGGAAAATACCCTGTTCGCGGCATCATTCACTTAAACTCCCCCGAACTCAACAATAAAATGATATACATGCCCTTACCGGAAGCACAAGCATTATATTCCGCACCGAATATGTTGAGTTCTCTTTCGATATTACTGAAAAATTCCGATAATCTCAAAATCGCAGAAACAGAAATCAAGAACAAAGTTAACTCAACAAAATTTGAAGTTATGTCTTGGGAAAAGATTACTCCGGAATTAAAACAAGCGATTGAAAGCGATAATATCAGCGGACAATTTATGCTCGGAATTTTGTATATGATTGTCGGTTTCGGTATATTCGGCACCATTGTAATGATGACTGCCGAACGAAAAAAAGAATTCGGTGTAATGGTCGCAATAGGAATGAAAAAAGCAAAACTTTCCGTCATACTTTTTTATGAAACAATCTTTTTGGGTTTTGTCGGAGTTATTGCAGGAATGGGTGCATCTCTGCCGATTATCTTTTATAACAGCAGACACCCGATACACATTTCCGGTGATGCGGGAAAAACTTTCGAATCATTCGGATTTGATCCG
>JALSMF010000049.1 GCA_026987795.1 Bacteroidales bacterium | reverse complement strand
TGCTATAGGTCCCAACAGACTTACTCCGGGTTTAATTCCTAATTTTCTTTTTAACAAGCCGATATTGATTCTTCCTGTTTTTTCCGTAATTTGAATAAAAAATTTGCTTCTTGGTACTTTATTTTCATTTATTACGGGAAATACGGTTCTGTTGTCATATTCTATGTTTAAAAACATTAAAACATCTTTATATACCTTTAGCGTGTTGCTCTTAAAGTCCTCAAAACAAATTATTTTCAAATTTTTCGAGTCAATTTTATCCGAAACCCTTTCTGTTTGTTTTCCTGTCATACATAACTCTCCGTATTGAAGAACTTGCGGATCTCTGCAGGTTTTCGGAATTTTTTTTCCTGAACGTCTCTCCTTTTGTAAACTCCAGGCAATTTTAAAATCATCAACTGTTTCATCACCTGCCAAATATGTTGTTGAATATAAGGAATATGCCATTTCAACAGGATTTCTCAACATAATAATAAACTTTGCCTCCGGGTTAAATTTAAGAATATTATCAACAGCAACTTTAGAATATAAATAATATACCGTACCCTCTCCGATTGCTTTATAACCTTTAGAATTATAGAAACATTGGTTTAAATACGTTTCAATATTCGTAATCCTTCTAAATTTATTTGAAAAATCATCGTTAAAAAAGTTAGTTTCTTTCGGGTAAGAAAAAAATATATCTTGATGTTCACGCAAATATTCGCTTAAGGCAGTTGTTCCGGCTTTAGGAGCTCCGAGTATAAAAAAATTCGGGATTGAAACATTTTGATTTATTCTCATAAGATATTCCTCTTTTTCTAATCACAAAAATAAATTATAAAATTAAAAAGGGTGAAAAACATTACAATTTATTCATTTTATAAAGGTAGCGGCAGGTATGTAAAATATATATATTGCAGCTACTGATTTGCCGATTACTTTTTAACTCTTTTAATAATTCGGTTTACTGTTTTATTTACTTCTTCGGAAACTTTAAAAAAATATATTAATCCGGAAAATAAAATTGCTGTTACAGAGCTTCTGATTAAAATATCAATATAAAAATCAGCAAACTTCGGTATTAAATAGTTTATTGCCAATGAAATTATTGCTATTAGTAAAATGATAACATGTTTGACGGTGTAGGGTTGAAATTTAAATTTCTTATATAAAAATAAAAACCTGATAAATACTGAAGCAGAAATTGAAATTAAAGATGCAAAAGCTGCACCTTTCAATCCCCACAAATTAATAAATATAACATTGGTAATAACAATCATTAACAAAGTAAATACCATCACATAGGCGTTTATCCTGTAATGTTTTGAGTTTGCAATTATTGTTATTGCCGTTCCGGACGACATATCAACCATGCTCAGCAGAGAAATAAACAGTATAACATATTTTCCTTCGGAGTATTTCGGTAAAATTTCAAATATATTGTCAATGTTTATCCATATTCCCGCAACCAATAATACACTTATCAAAAACATATTGATGCTGCTTTTTTTATATATCTCCGATATCGTTTTTCTGTCATCTTTTTTCCATGCTTCCGCAATGATAACAGAAGAAATTTTTCTCATTGGTCTGGCGGGTAACGATACTAAAACTCCGAAAAAAAATGAAACGGCATAAATACCCGAAGCCCCGAGACCGAGATAAAAATTTGTCATATACTTATCTATTGCCTGAACGGCAACACCGGCAAACCCTGCAATAATCCAAAACAATGAAATTTTTATAAGTTCATGTTTAAGGGAAATTATCAGTTCACTGTTAATCCTGACCAAATAAAGGACTTTCCTTTTTATCAGAATAAAAAATAAAATAACAGACGGCAGTGCATATATTATTACATAAAAAAGAACGAAAACATTAAAATCAACATAGTCAAATATGAATGCAATTATTAAAATCAAATCAAGAAAGCGAACAAGAAATTCTCTTAAAAAAGTTCCGGTTACGGCATCAAAAAGAACCTTGTTGTAGTTATCAAGTAAATAGAAAAATATAACAAAAAAGCTCAGAATCGGAATATAAAATATATTTTCAGACAGCAAGGATGACACTTCATAATTGCTGATAACAAGATACTTACGAACAAAAACAAAGACAGTATAAGAAATTATAAAGCCTGCCGAAGAAATTAATATGCCCAAAGTAAGAATACCGTTATGCTTTTTTTTATCATCCCTGAAATACGGGAAAAGGCGAGTTATTGCACCGGCAAAACCTAAATTTCCAAGTTGTGAAAAAACAAGTGTTAACGCAATCAGCAAGTTTATCAACCCAACTTGTTCAACCGAAAGAAACTTAGGCATAAGCAAACCGGCATTAACAAAACCTATTATTGCACCTGCATATGTATATACCGAGCCTTTTATTGTTTGCTTTGCAATTATTCCCATTTTCAGAATATTAAATTGCAAAAGTAAAAGAAATATTATTTTATCTTTGTAATAAATTTAATCTTAGCATATTATTTTCAACAATACAAATTTATGGTTCTAAACTATATTTGGATAGCTTTTTTTTTAATCGCTTTTATTGTCGGGCTTATTAAGCTGATTTTTCTCGGAGATACCGGTATTTTTTCGGAAATAATGATGAGTACTTTCGATACGGCAAAAACCGGCTTTGAAATATCGCTGGGGCTTACCGGAGTTTTAACTTTGTGGATGGGAATAATGAAAATCGGAGAAAAAGGCGGAGTAATTAAATTATTTTCAAAACTTGTAAACCCCTTTTTCAGAAAATTATTTCCCGAACTGAAAAAAGACCATCCCGCATACGGGTCAGTAATGATGAATATAACCGCAAATATGCTCGGACTTGATAATGCCGCAACACCGATAGGTCTTAAAGCAATGGAACAGCTTCAGGAAAGCAATCCGAAAAAAGATACGGCAAGCAATGCACAAATTATGTTTTTGGTGCTTAACACCTCAGGACTTACGCTTATTCCCGTAAGCATAATGGTTTACAGAGCACAACTCGGAGCTGCAGACCCTTCGGATATTTTTATTCCCATTTTGCTGGCAACATTTTTTTCAACTTTAGCAGGATTAATTACTGTTGCCGTTTACCAGAAAATAAACCTTTTCAACAAAGTAATACTGGCATATTTAGGCGGACTTTCAGCATTTATTTTCGGAATAATAATGTATTTGCAGCAACTTCCTAAAGAAAGAATTGCCGAAATTTCTTCTGTTACAAGCAATGTTTTACTTTTCGGAATAATAATTTTCTTTATCACTTTAGCGGCAATAAAAAAGATAAACGTTTATGATGCATTTATTGAAGGTGCAAAAGACGGCTTTAAAACAGCCGTAAAAATAATACCTTATCTTGTGGCAATATTGGTTGCAATAGGTGTTTTCAGGGCATCGGGAGCAATGGAGTATCTTATATCCGGATTTACTTACATTTTTAAAACAATGGGTATAAATACCGATTTTATTGAGGCTCTGCCTACGGCACTTATGAAACCTTTAAGCGGAACAGGCGCAAGGGGGATGATGATTGATGCAATGAAAACTCACGGTCCGGATTCATTTGTCGGCAGAGTAGCTTCAACAGTGCAGGGAGCCACGGATACAACATTTTATATTATTGCCGTTTATTTCGGTTCCGTAGGAATAAAAAATACGAGATATGCCGTAACAGCCGGTTTGATTGCCGATTTTGCGGGAATAATTGCCGCAATACTTATTGCTTATCTTTTCTTTCATTAATTTCGGCAATATAAACTTTCGTTTCATCGCTGAAAAAAAGACGGTCGGACGATTTTACGGCTAATGAAACATTAACGGTATCGGGTAATTTTATACAGGCAGAATCTTCGCTTTCCGGTTTATAGGAAACAAATATTTTTTCTTGTTTATTTAAGTATAAAAGGCTGTTGTTATCTGTTTGAAAATCAGACATTATTTTTTTTTCCGGTTTAAAATAAAAATTTCCGAGGTTATCGTAAACGTAAACATATCCCTCTGTTGTTTTTATATAAACCGTATTATTTCCGGTTGTCATAAAATCGGGAGTTCCGCTGATTTCAAACAGCTCTTTTTTGAAAATATCTTTAAATTCGGAATTAAATTTTATAAGAGTGTTGTTTGAGATATCAAGCACCCAAAAATCTCCGGTTTCTGCAACCGCAACTAAACATTTTCCGAAAATATCCTTATTTTCAAGGTTAAGTGTATTCCCGGCAATGCTCAGTTTATTATCAAGAAAAACAATTTTATTTGTCTCCTTGTAAAAAATTAATATTCTCAGAGAGTTTTTAACATCTGCAAATGAAATTCTTTCCCGGAAATTATTGTCGTATTCATATAGTTTTTTTCCGTCGGGACTGAGTTTAAAAAAAGAACTTCCTGAAATAA
>JALSMF010000048.1 GCA_026987795.1 Bacteroidales bacterium | reverse complement strand
AACCGAACATTAGGAATGGTTTGCTCACTTACCAATGAAATTAAAATTGTTTGCATAACATTATAATAAATTCTCCTGTAAAATAAATCTCATCACTCAAATAATCAGAATATTACAGCTACTGATGTACGAATATAAATGACTTAATTATTTAAAAAATAAAGTTTCCGTTAATAGAACTTGCATTAAATAATTTATTCCACTCCCCTTATATTTTTGCAACTGATGCACAAATAAGAATATCAAAAAATACGCTCTCGTCAATTCAAACTACTATAAATCAACTACTTATAAAAAACATCCACAAAATATCTTACTCGTTTTTTTTCTTTTTTTCTGCATCAATATCTTCGTTTAAGCAAATTTCTTTTCCGGTGTCGCAATACGCATAAAAAATACAATCGGGACAATTGCCGGAGCAGAAATCTATTGTCCAGCCCGACATTGAGTTAAAACCTTCTTTAAAATGTTCGCGTAAGGCTTTGTAACGAATTTCCGGCGGTGCTTTTCCCTCATCGGGATAGGCTATTTCAGTACCCGTTGCTATAATAGCTTTTTCAATGGCTTTGGTAAGCTCTGTGAGTTCTTCGGTGTTGAGCATATCGGCAGGGGGTAGTTCCATATAACTTATGCCCAGTTTTTCTTCCGGCGGAATAATTTTTGAATTTTCAATTTGCTCAAACAATTCTTCCACATCAAGCTCCTGCTGCACCACTTTCCGTGTTTTGGCAATATATTCAAAATCTTGAATCAGTTGTTGTATGTAGCGTTGCATAATCATTAACTTAATCGTCCGTAACCAACGGCGGTCTTGGTGCCGATGCCGTGGTTTTTCAATGCTTCGATGAGCCACCAATCAATTGTTTTTTCACCGATTTTAAAGCTGTCTAATTTCTCTTTCTTTGAACCGATGATAAATTGAAATTTTGTGTCTTTTACGGTTAAAAAGGGGATTGGATTGGGACTTTGATAGTCGGTTGGTGGCACATTCTCTTTTCCGTAATAATCCGGATAATGAACATTCATCACATCAGGGGCGATTTTCGGTTCTTCGGTCGGGAAAGCATCGAAAAAGGTTATTTTGCCTATTCTGTCGCCTTTCTTTTTACCTTCGGTTTCGGTATAATATGAGCGAAATGTTTCTGTTTTTCCGTTATCCTGTTTTATTTTCAGCTCTGCAGGACAGCCGAAAATATCGCAAAAGGCTTTGTCTTTTATGGCTATTCCTTCTGCATTGTGCAAATCTTCTTTTGAATATATTTCTTGAATAATATAACTACGTACCACACCTTTTACAGCACTCGCCGGAATATATGGTATGCCATAGATGTGGTGAAGCGTAATGGAGGTTTCGTAAACTGATTCTCCTCCGAGACCAATAGTTAGTCGCCAGGATAATTTAAGCGGAATTTCTTTTTTATCATAATTTAGCTTGTCATATTTATTTTTGAAATCTTCAAATTTGATATTCCCGAAATAGGGCAAGATAAATTTATCTCTCCCTCTTTTGCTCGATTCAAAAAATATAAATTTTTCTTTTTTTTCATCAAAATATGCCCCTTTGTTTATTTTTAGTGCATAGTTGTCAATTCCCTGATTAACAACTTGTTTTGTATCAGTGGGCAAACATGTTTCGCTAATGTCAAAAAGCTCATCAAAATCCGTTTCAATTCCATCTTTTTTGGTTGAAAGGATTTTCGTTCCTGCTTTTGGGTAAATTTGCTTATTATCAACAGTTAATTTGATTAATTTTCCTTTATCTGTTTCAAAATTACAGTCTTTCCCGTTTAAGTCATCATTATCAAAAATTTTTGCCGTGATGATAAGCTCACCAGGCTTTCCGTTTGTTTTGGTATATTCAATCTTTCCGTTGAATTTACCTTTTTTCGACTTTGTTATAATTAATTTCCCTTTCATAACTAATCTTTATCTTTTGCAAAAGCATCGGCAAAACGACGGAGCCAAGTTAAAAATGCCATTACTTCTGTAGTTACGACACGATATGTATTACTATCCGTATCTAATAATACTCCAACGAGTTTATCTTGTTCAAATTTTATTAAACTTTTATTGTCCTTTTTTAACCAGTCTTCAATTTGCCTGTATATTAAACCATAAGTTTTATTTGTATTTACCTTTCCTTCACTTGCCGAATTGGCAAAATAAAAACTTAGAGCAGAAGCCAAACCGTTTGTTTTTATAAGCATTGGTAATTTTTTTACATAAGATTTGTATTCAGAGCTATTTTGTTCAGCACCTTTTTTTGCACAATTGTAAGCAAAAGATGCTCTCCCGCTTTCTAATTTTTTAATTGTATTTATATTTGTCATAACTAAATTAATTTTATGTGTGTTAAACCTTTTCCAAGTGTAGAGTTTCCGCCTATTTGAATAAAATTATTCAATTTATCAAGACCTTTTTTAAGAAATTCCATTACTACTTCGGCTTCATTTGTACTTTTTAACCCAACTAATTTACTGTCTGAATATGTTTTTTTTCTCAAATCATTGTTTAAAAACAAATCGGAAGAAAAAGCAAGTGAATACATAAATGTTTCGGCAGGTAAATATTCTTCGGTAAATAAAGCGCCACTTTCTACTGTTCCTGTTTTATTGTTTATTTTTGTACGTGTGATAACCTCGGTGGAAAGTTCAACAAAATCTTTAAAATCGTCATTGTTTAAAATAACAATGTCTGTTTTTATTTTTTTTGCCCACTGCGTACTTTTTGCAAAATTTTCGGATAACCAAGTTCCAAAATCTTTATCCGCAATTTTAAAGTTTTGTGTAATTTTTTTTACGCCAAAAGTATATTCTTCCAAAACAAGTTTATTGTTAAAAACAAGAGTATTGCTATTTGAGTAACACGTATTATCCTCTATTTTGTCAAATTGTGGAATTGATACTTCAATACCGGCAATTTTCATATCACGTTTAAATTGCTCTAAAACTTTCGGGCAAGTTATCCAAGCAAAAACTCCTTTCATGGATTTTACTGGAAATAATAAAAGCCTTGCATCTGAAAAGCCTATTGCACCTGCATGAACATCATCGCCTTCGGGACCAAAAACCAAATACAAGTCTTTGTTACTTGCCTTTTTATTTATCTCGATGGTCTTTTCAGAAACATCAAATTTATCAATGCTCTCAAAATTTTCACGGATAGCACCTTTCAGACTTGAAGCTTCAATTTTGGGAAATCCTGTATGACGCTCTCGCTGTATGGGTAAATCTACTATTCCCAAATCACTGCCACTACCTGCATGCAATGGTGTACTTGTCATTAAAAATAAGATATTCGATTTTCTGTACATAATTAATTGTTTTTATCAAGTTTTATTTTTAGTTCTAATTTTTCGCGTTCTTGTTGTAATTCTTTGCGTAGTTCTTCTTCTGTCGGTAGAAAAAGTTTGTATTTTGACGCAAACAATTGTTTGTTTTCGTTTAATACAGAGTATTTTACAATGGTTTCTTCGGCATAAGTACAAAGTATTATTCCGATTGTAGGATTATCATCATCAGTTCTATATTTGTCTTCGTACAAACGCACATACATATCCATTTGCCCAATATCCTGATGGGTAAGTTCTCCGGTTTTTAAGTCGATAAGTACAAAGCATTTTAAAATATAATTGTAAAATACAAGGTCTATATAAAAATGTTTCGTTTCGGTAGAAATTCTTTTTTGCCGTGCAACAAAAGCGAAACCTTTGCCGAGTTCGAGCAAAAAATCATTCATTTTATCTATCAATGCTTGTTCTAGGTCGCTTTCAAGATATTTTTTGTTTTCTTTAAGTTGCAAAAATTCTAAAATGTAAGGGTCTTTAAGAATGTCTTCGGGTTGCAAACGGCTTGTTTTTTCTTTCATTTCATTGATTACTGCTTGTTTGTCTGTTGATGAAATTATGCGTTCGTAATATAATGAGTTTATTTGCCTGTTGAGTGCCCGTGTGCTCCAAGCGTTTGCAATGGCTTCGTTCATATAGAATTCACGTGCTTTGGGGTTTTTTACTTTCAAAAGTAAACGGTAGTGCGTCCAAGTAAGTTGCGGACTGATTATTTTAAATAATGGATGCGATTTAGTATTCAGTGCTTCGCTGATTTTATAGTCCTGATTTTGTAATTCTCCACTCACTGCGTGGATTTTTTCCGATTCTCCACTCACTGCGTGGCGAATTGGAAATTCATTATAGAATTGCTTGCAATACATTAAATGTTGATAACTATATCCACTACCAAATTCACGTGTAAGTTTTTCTGCAAGTTCTTTAATAATAAATTTTCCATACTCGGCACGCGATTTTCCGTTTTGTTCTTCTTCTACTATCATACGACCAATTTCCCAATTTTGCAATACCACAACGGAATTAACTGTTCGCGAAACAAA
>JALSMF010000047.1 GCA_026987795.1 Bacteroidales bacterium | reverse complement strand
AAAATTTAACTGTTAAAGAAAAGAAAGAAAAAGTGTCATTTACTTTAATAAATTCATAGTTTATTTTGTCATCAGTTTCTCTTGCAAGGTCAATAAGTCCTAAACCTGCACTCCCTGATTTTGTGGTTTTTCCTTCTCGCAGATATTTTCTGTACATTTCGTTTAATTCCTCAACGGATTTGCTGTTTACGGTATCTAACTGGTTTTTTAAATTGTCAATTTCTGAGTTTTCAATAAAATTACCTGTTCCTATATGAAATTTACCGTTGTCAAATCCTATTTGAAATATGCCCTCGTGTTTATTGTTCAGCGGATAAGAATGTTTGCTTATGTTTTGCAGTATTTCAACTAAAAAGTGGAATATTTTTTTGTGAACTTTTAATGATACGTTTTGCATATTTTCTTCAACCATTCTCAGCATAGGTCCTACGGCTTCTTCGGAGAAGTCGCCTTTGTGCATCATTAAAATATTTTCTTCGGCAACGAGCTTCTGAATTTGTTTGGCATCTGACAGTGAAATCGGAGGAAGACCATCGTCTTCTTTCGGGTTTTTAAGTTCTATTTGCATAAAAAACATTGATTTTTCATTATCAATTTTTACAAAATCGAACGGGAGCTTGCCTTTTGTTTTTCTTACCATTTCTATAAAACCTAATCCGGCACCGCCTTTTTCGTTTATTTGTTTGTTGGTAAGAACTTCTCTGTATAATTTGTTTAATTCCGACTTATCTAAGGTATTAACTTTTTCAAGTCTTTCTTTTACCGTCGGTATTTTTTTATTATCAATAAGATTTGCAGATATTACATAGAAAGTATCGCCTATATTTCGGGTCATAAAAAATTCCGAAGTTTCATCTAATTCAATTTTTTTATCAGAATCTGCATAACGGGAAATGTTTTGAAAGCTTTCAATCATTAGAAAGGACAGCTTATTTCTGAGTCTTTCGTGCTTTTCTTCAACGTTCTCTTTAAACAGTTGAGTAACCATTGTTAATACATTGTTACTAAAACTGCCTCTGTAAGAGAAACTTATGTTGTCTTTTTCAAGTAATTTGTAAAATTTGTAGATTGTTTCCGTTGTCATATTAGTAAATCTTTGAGGTAAAAATATTACATATTAACCAATTTTGAAAATTTTTTTGTTTAATTCTTTTATTTTAAGGTTAAATGTATCTTCTTTTCAGTAAAATAATATTTTCTGTATGATGTGTGTGGGGAAACATATCTACGGGCTGGACTTTTTCAACTTTATAGTTACTGTCTAATAATTGTATGTCTCTTGCCTGTGTTGCCGCATTGCAGCTGATATAAATTATTTTTTCGGGAGATGCGTTTATTATTGCATTTATTACATTTTTGTGCATTCCGGCTCTCGGAGGGTCGGTAATTATAACATCGGGTTTTCCGTTTTGTCTGAAAAAATCTTCGGTAAGTAAATTTTTTATGTCTCCTGCAAAAAAAGCCGTATTGGTAATATTATTAATTTCTGAATTTTTTTCAGCATCTTTAACAGCTTCTTCGACATATTCCAACCCGATTACTTTTTTTACTTCTTCGGCAATAAAATTAGCAATTGTTCCTGTTCCCGTATAAAGGTCGTAAACTGTTTCATTGCCTGTGAAATCTGCAAACTTTTTCACTGTTTGATACAGGTTTTTTGCTTGTTTTGAGTTAGTTTGGTAGAATGATTTAGGTCCGATAATGTATTTTATATCATCCATTTTTTCGGAAATATGGTCTTTGCCTTTATAATTAATTATTTTCAAATCTGTTATACTGTCATTTAATTTATTGTTAATTACATAGTTAATTGATGTAATTTCCGGAAACTTTTCAGAAACTGCATCTAAAATTCTATATATTTTTTCGGTATCATTTTCAAAAACAGACAGAATAATCATTATTTCGTTTGTTTCCGATGTTCTGATTATTAAATTTCGCAGAAAACCTTCTTTTTTATAGAGGTTAAAAAAATCGTAATTATTTTTCACCGCAAAGTTTTTAATAAACAGGCGTATTTCGTTCGACGGGCTTTTCTGTAAAAGGCATTCTTCAATGTCCAGAATTTTATCAAAGCGACCGGGTATATGGAAACCGAGTGCTTTAAAATCGGATATATTTTTATCGGATTTTACTTCTTCTTCCGTAAGCCATCGTGCATTTGAGAAAGAAAACTCAAGTTTATTTCTGTAATATTGTATTTCGGGAGCAGGTAATATTTTATTTATTTCGGGAAGTTCAATTTTAGCTATGCGTTTAAGGACATCTTCAATTTGTTTTTGCTTGTATTTGAGTTGTTCGTCGTAGCTTAACTGTTGTCTTGTGCAACCTCCGCAAATGCCGAAATGTCTGCACGGTGCTTCAATGCGTTTTTCCGAGTATTTATGAAACTTAACGGGGTAGCCTTCTTTGTAGTTCTTCTTTTTTTTATTAATTTGAACATCCGCTATGTCTCCGGGAACTGCTCCGGAAACAAATATTGTGAGGTCTCCCTGTTCAGGGTTTTTGTTTTTTACTTTGCCTATTGCTTTCCCTTCTATTGCAAGGTCTGTTATTTCAACTTTTTCGTACAGAGGGTATCTGTTTCTTTTTCTTCTTGCCATTTTTATATTTTTAATTTCGACAAAGATACTTAAAACGTAGTATTTTACGGATAATTATTGAAATTCACAGCATCCTATATCAGGAGCTGTATCATTAATTCGGCTTATGTTATTTATATCGTTGTTCAGAAGTGCCGGATATTGATTTGTAATTTGTATGTTTCCGCTGTTTATTGCAGGAGAATTTTCGTTAAGCATAAAATCATACAGATAATAATCTTTGAAAAGAGGGTCATTATTTAAAATTATATTATTGTAATGATTAATATCTTCTGTATTTATATTACTTTCCGGGTCAATTTTTAATATACAATTGTCAAATTTATAATTGAATAAGACACCTTGTTCGGTATATCCGTCGGCAATTGTTTCAGTTTCCCTGTTTCCCCATATAATACAGTTTCCGAAATAAGCATTTTCTAAGTCGTAAAGATAAACTGTTTCGTTAAGTTTATAATAGTTGTTTAGATATACGGCAGGTGTATTTCTGATGCCTTTCCAATAATTGCCTATAGTGCAGTGGTAAAAGTTATAATTTCCGCCTCTTGTCAGGGCGATGTTATACCAGCCGCAATCGCTTATCAGGCAGTTTGTCGCAAATATATTACTTGCTTGTGCAAAAATACCGGCATACGAATGGTGCTCAATAACAGAATTGTGAATTGAAAGCTGCGGATTTAAGTTTTGTACTGAATCAATCAAAATACCTATATCGGCATTTTTAATTATTGCATAATTAATGTAATTGTCTTTGCTTAGTTTTGTAAGCCAAATTCCGCCCCATTGTCCTGCAACATCATAATAGTTGTCGGTACTGTCATTTGCAAAAATATCATAAAAAACAGAAGAATGTCCGTTTAACCTGTCGGCTTCAAAGGTTACGGGGTTTTCAAAGGTGCCGTTTACGGTTAGGGTTCCCAAAATTATTATTTGGGAACCTCTGTGAGAGTAGATATGTGTTCCGGCTTCAATTGTCAGGTGTTCATTTTCGTCTAAAGCAACAGAGTTATATATAAGGTAAGGTTTATCGCTTGTCCATATTTGTGTTTGAATAACGGAATCGTTAAAAAAATGTACATCTTGTCCTATTGCAAATAATTTTACATATTGAGAGTTCAAACCTGTTTTGAAAATGACCTTATCTTCTTCGATAATATTTCCGGTTTCTGTATTAACGGTAACATCTGTAAATATATAAATGCTGTCGTGAGCTTCCAGTTCAATATTTTTAAGATAATCAGCAGGTGTTCCGTTAATATTGAGCCTGAAATTTGAGGCATTACCTTTTTCTAAGATTATTTCATTAATCAATACAGGTTCATCATACGGGTTTTTTACTTTAAAATATCTGACGGCAGAACCTATTCCGCTGAAAACGGTATCGAAAAAAACAGTGTCTTTTGAAAATTCAAGATTTATAATACCTTTTTTGTAAAAGTCTTTTTTATTGCACGAAATAAAAACAAAGAGTAAAAAAAGAGAAAATATGAAGATATTAAGAAAGCGTTTCATTTAAACAGTTTATTTTTTACAATTAATGTAATAAACGCAAATTTTTGTTATTTATTTAATTAATGCAAAAGAATAAAAAAAATCAATAAGATTACTGAAATTAAAAATATTTAATAATTTTGCAGTCCCAATCGGGGTGTGGCGCAGTCCGGTTAGCGCGCTGCGTTCGGGACGCAGAGGCCGTGAGTTCGAATCTCACCATCCCGACTGTCTGGAAATGAGCGATTTGATTTTAAATAATCAAGTCGCTTTTTTTATTTTATAAAGTGAAATT
>JALSMF010000046.1 GCA_026987795.1 Bacteroidales bacterium | reverse complement strand
TTTATGATAATCATATATTTTCAAAAAACAGAAAACATCTTTTGCTTTTTATTATTTCAAAATATTCTAACAGCGAAACAGCAAAAAATAAACAGCTGGTTGACGGAATAAATAAAACATTGAGCAATTTAAGAGTAAAAATGCCCGATGTTAATGCCGAAATTTTCGGAGCGCCCGTTATATCAACAGGTAATGCAGAGCGCATAAAAAAGGATATATTTCTGACTGTAGGAATTGCAATAAGCCTGATTTTTATTTTTTTGTCATTATTTTATAAGCGATTTGATATCTTTTTTATAATATTTCTTCCGGCAGCATTCGGTGCAGCATTATCAACGGCAATAATTTATTTTCTGCAAGGTGAAATATCTGCAATATCTCTCGGCATAGGTTCTGTATTAGTCGGTATATCAATAGATTACTCTCTGCATATATTTACTCATTCCAGAAGTAAAAAAGATACGTCTGATATTTTCAACGACATCTCAAAACCAATTTTGATGAGCAGTATAACAACTGCATCTGCATTTTTCTGTCTGCTTTTTGTAAAATCCGATGCTTTACGCGATTTAGGTCTGTTTGCAGGAATAAGTGTAATAGCGGCAGCATTATTTGCACTGATTGTATTACCGCATTTTCTTAAGAATAAAAAAAGAAAGAAAGTTGAAAAAATTAATTTTTTAGAAAGACTTACTTTTTATGATTTCCACAAAAACAAGTATGCCGTTTTCTTTGTTTTGTTTATCACGATTATAAGTCTTTTCACATTTAAAAAAGCTGAGTTTGAGAATGATATGAATAAGATGAATTATATGTCGCCGGAGTTGAAAAATGCCGAAAAAAATCTTGAACGTATTTCTAATGATGCTCTCAGAAAAATGTTTTTTGTTGTTACGGGAAATACTCTGAACGATGCCTTAAAAACAAACGATGTTCTGTTTAAAAAAATAAGCAAACTTCAAAATAAAGATATTGTAAAAAGTTATTCTTCAGCAGGTTATTTTTTGGTTTCCGACAGTTTGCAAAATGAAAGAATTAACAGATGGAAATTATTTCTGAAAAAACAAAATATTGATACCTTAAAATACAAATTGGAAAAATACGGAAAAAAATACGGCTTCAAAAAAGATGCTTTTTCTGAATTTTACAGCCTGTTGCATAAAGATTTTAAACCTTTAGATAATGAAACAAAGCAAAAACTTATAAAGAAACTCGGAAATGATTTAATTACTCAAGACAAAAGTCTGACAAGCATAGTTACCCTTCTTAAATTAAAAGAGGAAGATAAAGAAATTGTATATAAAGAAATTAAAGCCGGAAATAATATTTATATTGTTGATAAAAAGTACATTACAGATAAAATTGTTGAAATTTTAAAAAATGATTTTAATGAGCTTGTAAAGATTTCATTACTTGCGGTTTTTATAATTCTTTTACTGTATTTCGGAAGAATTGAACTAACTCTGATAACTTTTATTCCTATGTTGGTAAGTTGGTTATGGACTTTAAGTTTTATGTGGCTGTTTGATTTTAAATTCACTATTTTTAACATAATTATTTCAACATTTATCTTTGGTCTCGGTATTGATTACAGTATCTTCATAACAAACGGGTTGCTTCAAAAATACAGATACGGAGCAAACAATTTACCCTCATATAAAACATCTGTCTTACTTTCTGCAATAACCACCGTTACGGCAATAGGCGTGCTTATTTTCGCAAAACATCCTGCGATGCGTTCTATTGCATTTCTGTCGGTTATCGGAATTTTATCCGTTGTTTTTATTACCTATACCTTACAGCCTGTCTTGTTTAATTTTATTATAAAACAACAAGGAAAAATGCGAAGTGCACCGGTTACGGCAAAAGATTTATTTTTTGCTTTGCTCGTTTTTCTGATTTTTGTTGTCGGCTCCGTATTTACCGTCTTGCTTCGAAGCCTGTCGGTAATTATGCCTTTCAGAAAAACTTTTAAGAAAAAACTGTTTCATTATTGGCTTTTTATCACTTCAAAAATGATTGTTTACATTCCGCTTAACGTTAAAAAAATAATCAATAATCCTTTCGGGGAAAATTTTAAAAAACCTGCGGTAATAATTGCCAACCATCAATCGCATATCGACATACCCCTTATCTTGATGTTGCATCCCAAAATATTAATTCTAACCAACGATTGGGTGCAGAAAAATATTTTTTACGGACAAATCGTAAAATTTGCCGACTACTACCCCACCTCAAACGGTTTTGAAAAAAATATGCAACTTCTGAAAGAAAAAATAAAACAAGGATACTCAATCTTGATATATCCGGAAGGCAGCCGCTCGCCCGATTTAGAGATAAAACGCTTTCATAAAGGAGCTTTTGAATATGCAAAAGCTCTGGGCATCGATATTTTACCGATTATTATTCAGGGTGCCGGCGATTGTATTCCGAAAGGAGAGCCGTTCCTGAAAAGCGGGCAAATTTCAATTAATATTTTACAAAGAATAAAACCCGATAATTTCGGAGATACAAGCAGAGAACAAGCAAAAAATATCCGAAAATTAATGCAGTCGGAATATAAAAAAATCAGAAAAAAATACGAAACACCCGCTTATTTTCGTAAAAAACTGATTGCAAATTACATATACAAAACTCCTGTGTTAGAACATTATACAAGAATTAAAACTAAGCTCGAAAATAATTATGACTTTTTCAATAATATTATTCCCGAAAAAGGACAAATTACCGATATCGGAACCGGATACGGATACCTGCCCTATATGCTGAGTTTTTGTTCAAAAGAAAGAAAAATAACAGGAATTGATTATGACTGCAAAAAAATAAATACGGCAAATCATAATATTTCTAAAACCGATAATTTGAATTTTATTTGCGATGATGTTTTAACTGCCTATTTTCCGAAAAGCGATGCTTTTATCATAAATGATGTGCTGCATTATATGCCGAAAGAAAAACAAAAAGAACTGATAATAAAGTGTATAGAAAACCTAAAAGTTAACGGCAAAATAATTATCAGAGACGGCAATTCGGAAATGAAAAAGAAGCATAAAGGAACAAAACTGACTGAATTTTTCTCGACAAAACTACTGAAATTCAACAAAACAAAATTTAACAAACTGCATTTTACTTCAAAACACGAAATATTAAAAATTGTAAAGCCCTTTAACTTTAATGTCGAAATAATTGACGAAACAAAATTTACCTCAAATATTATTTTCGTTTTAAAGCAAAGTTAAAATCATAAAAAACCCGTCGAAACCGGTAAAGTATCTGACGGGTTTAATAAAAAATTAAGAAAATTTATAATTTACACCTGTAATCTTTCCTTAAAAGGCAAAAAGGTCATAAAATCAGCATGATGCACGATATATGCTTCAGTTGTTCTTTTAACCATATTGCCTTCGCCTGCATGCGTTGCAATAATATGACAAACATCGGCAGGAACGCCGCATTCTTCGGCTATTGAAACACCTGAAAACGGGTGTCGCAAATATTTACCGTATGTTCCCTGCACGGCTTTCCCGTTTTCGTCCAAAACATATTCCAAAAGCTTTCCCACATCGGCTAAAATTGCTCCCGCAATAAGCACGTCCATATTCACGGGCAACTCTCCGTGATAAAATTTATTAATTTGATTTCCGGCATCTTTGGCAATATGCACTACCGAAACTTTATGCTCCATAAAAGTAACTTTTGTAGGAACAAGCAAAGTAAAAGGAATTCTGTTTAAATCATCAGCCGTTAAAACACTTCGTTCTAAAGCAAGTTCCCAAGTTTTTGCTGTTGCTTCCCGCAATTTTTCATCTTTTATCCAAGCGAGTTCCTCGCCCCAAAGTTTTTTTACTTCTTGTGTCATAGCTGTTTTTTTTACAATTTAGCAATTACGGCATCAGCCATTTCTTTGGTAGATGCCGCACCTTTCTTCACAACGTCGGCTGTTCCTCTCATTTTCATCATATCGTAAGTTCTGACTTTACCTTCTGCGATAACTTCTGCTACAGCTTTTCTTATTTTCTTTGCAATATCCTTTTCATCAATATAATCAAGCATCATACAAGATGTTTCTATCATTGCCAAAGGATTTACTATAGAAACTTCATAATCTGCATATTTCGGAGCAGAGCCGTGTGTAGGTTCAAATACGGCAACTCCGTCAAGGGACCATTGTGCCGAACATGCAAATCCGAGTCCGCCGATTAATCCGGCAAAACCGTCAGAAACAATATCTCCGAACATATTCCCGGCAACAATAACACCGTAATTCTCCGGATTTTTGGTCAACCACATCATTTGAGCATCGATATTGGTATTCCACAATTCTATTTCCGGATAATCTTTTGCTTGCATTGCCAAAGCCATTTTATACATCATACCTGAAGTTTCTCTGATAACATTGG
>JALSMF010000045.1 GCA_026987795.1 Bacteroidales bacterium | reverse complement strand
ACCTTCGTAAAAAAAGAAAAGAAATAAATAAAAAAATCAGAATACCCCGATTTACCAAAAACGAACTTATTCAACATGTTATCTTATTAGTATCGTTTACCGTATTGGCAATAACAGGATTTCAACTGAAATTTCCTGACAGCTGGTGGTCTGAAATGCTTACTAAAATAGGATTTACGGAGCCTGTAAGACAATGGACACACAGAATTTCTGCAATTGTAATGATAGTACTCTCAATTTGGCATGTGATTTACTTAATTGCAACAGCAAGAGGCAGAGATGTCTTAAAAGGCTTACTGCTTAAACGTTCTGATATTAAAGAAGCTGTACAAAACATAAAATATCATCTCGGGCTAAGTAAAAAACATCCCGATTTTGATAACTATAATTACATAGAAAAAGCTGAATATTGGGCTCTTATTTGGGGAACATTTGTTATGGCTCTTACGGGACTTATATTATGGTTTCCCACGGCATTAGGAGATAATGCTCCTTTGTGGGTTATTAAAGTCAGCGAAATTGTTCACTTCTACGAAGCTATTCTTGCAACGCTTGCAATCATTGTCTGGCACTGGTTCTTTGTAATGTTCCGTCCGCAGGAATATCCTATGAGTTTTACTTGTGTTGACGGAAAAATGACAATAGTGCATTTTAAAGACGAACATAAATTAAAATACAAAAAAGTAATGCTTGAATGGATTGAGTATAAAGAAGGAAAAAGAACAAAAAAAGAATTAAGTCATTTCAGCAAACTGTTTATCGGTGCTGTCGAAAAAGCAGGTGTTAATCCTGATGAGTTTATTAAGTCTGAACTTGAAAAAGATGCAGATTTAAGAGAATACGCAGAAAAAAATAAACGCAGTTAAAATATTAAAAATAAAATTTAAATATCTATGAAGTATTTTAAAATATTTATTATTACTGTTTTTTTGTCATTATTATGCTTTTACTCTTCGGCACAGTCAAATGAAGACTGTATGATGTGCCATGAAGATAAAGCTTTAACAACTGTCAAACAAGGAAGAACGGTATCTTTGTTTGTAAATGAAAATATTCTGAAAAATTCCGTTCACAAAAAAGTGCAGTGTGCTTCCTGTCACGAAGATGCTGCTGTTGATTTTCCGCATCCCGAAAGGTTAAAAAAAGTTGATTGCGGAAAATGCCACAAGTCTCCGATGAAAAATTTTAATGCAGGCTTACACGGTCGGGCATATAAAAGAGGGGAACTTTATGCTCCCAACTGCAAAGAATGTCACGGAGAACACGACATCTTGTCCCAATATAACCCTAAATCGCGGACATATAAGATGAATATCCCGATTCTTTGCGGCAGGTGCCACAGAGAAGATGCCCCCGTTGCTCGGATATACAACATATCGGAGCATAATATCCTCGAAAATTACAGTCAGGATATACACGGAAAAGGATTGTTTAAAAGCGGGCTTATAGTATCTGCAACTTGTAACGATTGCCACGGAAATCACAGAGTTTTACCTCATACCGATCCGCTGTCTTCTATATCACCAAGAAATATTGCAAAAACATGTATGAAATGTCATGCAAGGATAGAACAAGTTCATAAAAAAGTAATAAATCAGGAATTATGGGAAAAAGAACCGGGAAAAATTCCTTCATGTTCGGATTGTCACTTACCGCATAAGGTTAAAATTGATAATATTGCCGAGACTATGTCCGTTCAATCTTGTATGAAATGTCATGCAAAAGATGATATTTATAAAGTTGAAAACGGAGATACAATATTATTAAAAATTAATTTTGATGATATAAGACACTCTGTTCATAAAAAAATAACATGTGTTAAGTGCCATTCGGATATTACGGCTAATATTGACAGACCTTGCTCCACGGCAGGAAAGGTTGATTGTTCAGCCTGCCATATCGAAGTTTCAAATTTATATTTTGACAGCGGTCACGGACAGGCATATTTTAACAAAAATAAAAATGCACCTTATTGTACTGATTGTCACGGAGACCATAAAATACAAGGAAAAAATGATGACACCTCTCCAATATTCAGAACTGCAATACCTAAATTATGCGGCGATTGTCATAAAAAAAACGGCAAAGCAAATAAAAACATTCATTTAGATGAGGAAGAGGCATATACAGATTATTCCTTAAGTGTACACGGGAAAGGTGTTTCGGAAAAAGGCCTACTGGTAAGTGCCGTTTGTACGGATTGTCATACTTCGCATTATATGCTTAGAGCATCTGATAAGCGTTCGTCTGTTTATCCTAAAAATGTTCCTTCAACATGTGCTAAATGCCATAAAGGTATTTATGATGAATATATGCAAAGTGATCATGCCATTAACAATAAAGGTAAAGACAGGTTTCCGACTTGTGTGGATTGTCATTCTGCTCATGTAATAAGTAATGTAAAGCAGGATAAATTTATGAACGAAGTAATGACGCAGTGCGGCTCGTGTCATAAAGATTTGGCAGAGACATATTTAGATACGTATCACGGACAGGCATACCAATTAGGATACAAAGAATCAGCAAGATGCTCGGATTGCCACAGTGCTCATTTGATATTGAATATGGATAATCCAAAATCAACAATTAATAAAAATAATATTGTTAAAACATGTCAAAAATGTCATGAAGACGCTAATGAAAAATTTACCGGCTATCTGACCCATGCAACTCATTATAACAAAGAAAAATTTCCGTTGCTGTATTATACATATTGGGCAATGACAATTTTGCTGATAAGCGTATTCGGATTTTTCGGACTGCATACTTTATTGTGGCTGCCGAGATCTATAAGGGAGAGAAGACTAAAAAGAAAAGCTCACATACACAAAACAGGTGAAGAAACAAAATATTTCAGGCGATTTACAAAGAGTCAGAGTATAACACATATTTTTGTAATTATCAGTTTCTTGCTTTTGGCTTTAACCGGAATGATGCTTAAATTTTCAGATATGCAGTGGGCAAAAGTTCTTATTAAATATTTCGGAGGTGTAAACAGTGCAGGAAATATTCACAGGTTTGGTGCCGTCTTAACTTTCGGTTACTTCAGTTTTCACTTGTATTCTTTAATAAGGCAGATGATTGTCAGAAAGAAAAGTTTGAAAGAATTTATTTTCGGCAAAAACTCTCTTATGTTTAACAAACAAGATGTTAAGGATTTTGTTGCCTCTGTAAAATGGTTTGTCGGAAAAGGACCGAGACCTAAATACGGAAGGTGGACATATTGGGAAAAATTTGACTATATGGCTGTGTTTTGGGGTGTTGCCGTTATCGGATTTTCCGGACTTATGCTGTGGTTCCCTGAATTTTTCTCAAGATTTTTGCCCGGCAAATTCATAAATGTCGCACAAATAATTCATAGTGATGAGGCTCTTCTTGCAGTAGGCTTTATATTTACGGTTCATTTTTTCAATACACATTTAAGACCGGAAGCTTTCCCTATGGATACGGTTATTTTTACCGGTCACGTTCCCGTTGAAGAATATAAAGAAGACAGACCGAGAGAATTTGAAGAACTGGTAAAAGAAGGCAAATTAGAAAAACTTGTAAGAAAAAGAAAATATTCAAAATTAAGAATGAGAGTAATTAAAACTTTCGGGTTTATTTTCCTTGCAACGGGGATAACACTCGTAACATTAATAATTTATTCTTTGTTAACAGGATAAAATATGCTTTAATAATAAATATATTTTATTAACTATACTAAATTTATTTTATGAAATTACCGAATTCTTATTACAACACGATGTCTTTTTTCGGCAGCTTAATAGCCGGGTTTTGCTTTATTCTGATTGTTTTCTTATTTGTTATTACTTCCGTTTTTACTGACGGCGGAGGATACATCGGTTTGATTACTTTCATAATATTGCCGATGATTATGATAGTAGGATTATTGATGATTCCGTTGGGAATGTATTTGAAGACAAGAAGAGAAAAAAGAAGCGGAAAAGAAGAAACAAGGTGGAAAGTTATTGACCTGAACAACAAAAGAACACGAAATGCAATGATTATATTTGTTGTAGGAACATTTGTTATTTTGTTTGCAAGTGCAATAGGCAGTTACAATGCTTTTCATTATACAGAATCTAACGAGTTTTGCGGAACTCTGTGCCATTCTGTTATGAGCCCGGAATATACAGCTTATCAACAGTCGTCTCATGCACACGTTAAGTGTGTAGAATGTCACGTCGGAGAAGGTGCGGATTGGTACGTAAGATCAAAACTGTCCGGTCTTTACCAGGTATATTCGGTAACTTTCAATAAATACCCGAAACCGATTCCGACACCGATTCATAACTTAAGACCGGCAAGAGAAACTTGTGAAAAATGTCATTGGCCCAATAAATTCTATTCAAACAGGATAGTAAATATAAGAAGCTATCTGGCAGATACTTTCAATACAGAGTGTAATATAACTT
>JALSMF010000044.1 GCA_026987795.1 Bacteroidales bacterium | reverse complement strand
AATGGGAGTTTTGACATCACAGATTATTATAAGAATGTATCGTGAATATTCATATCCTGTCAAAACTCCGAGCTATATGCCGCAAGTAACAATGTATTACAAATTATGCAAAGAACGAAAAAACAGTACCGTATTTCTTCGCCTGGCACACCATTCAAACGGTCAAAACGGCGATTTCTATACAGAAACCCGGACAATTAATTTAGAGTCGGGCGATTTTTCAACAAATTACATAGAATTCGGTCTTATAAGAACCTTTTTTAATCAAAATTTAAATGCCACTCAATTTTTCAGAAGTTCATTTCGAGCAGATATAAGAGAGGCAGATAACGAATTAAACGGCATATATCCGGAAGCTCGCTGGAAAAACAGTTTTTCCGTTTTTAAAATAAGAGAAAACGGCAACAAAAACAAACCGAAAAAAGCAGGCTTTTCTTTAAAAGCAGATGCAGAATTAATGTTCGGAGACATTTATACGCGGGATGCAAATTATTTTGACAGAATTAATGTTGGTTTCACCGCTTTTTATACACCTAAATTTTTTGAAGATATAGGTTTTTTCATAAACTTTTATCACGGACAAGATTATTACAATATTTATTTCAACCATCAATTAACCATAATACGATTCGGTATTATGACAGAACTGTTAAGATTTTAAGATTTAAACAAAATACAAACGCAATGAAAAAGATAACAATATTATTACTGATTTTTTCGACATTTATATTGAACGGAAAAGCTCAAAATGCCGATTTTACCGGATATATGAGAAATTATACCGGAGTATTATACAATACGGGAGATTTATCAATATTACAAAACACATTTAACTTTGACATATCTAAAACCGGTGATAAAGTCGGCTTTAAAGTTAACCCTATGCTGTATCACTACTGGGCAGACAGCCTTAACTTCAGACTGAGAGAAGCCTATCTTGATTTGTACTTTAACAACTTTGACATAAGAGTAGGAAAACAACAAGTCGTGTGGGGAAAAGCCGACGGAGTATTTATAACAGATGTGGTTTCGCCCCTGAATCTTGAAGAATTTCTGCTCCCTGACTTTGATGAAATAAGAACAGGGGTAAATGCCGTTAAAATAAATTATTACACAGGAAATAATACTCTCGAAGCGATTTGGATACCGCAATTTACCCCTGCAGGACTGCCGCAGGCAGGTTCTATATGGTACATACAACCGGAATTCCCGGCTCCGACAACTTTTGACTGGTCAAAATCAGAAATAACACCAAGTCTGGAAAACAGTGAGTTTTTTGCAAAATATTCGATCGTAACATCAGCTGTTGATTTTGAAATTATGGGCGGATATACTTGGGACGATTACCCTACAATGCACGTCCAAAAACAATTTGCTCCGAACCCCGCAACAGGAATGCCTATGCTCTCAGGTTTGAATATAATACCGGAACATCACAGATTATATCTTGCGGGCGGCTCTTTCAGCACAGAAATCAAAGGAATAATACTAAGAGGAGAAGGTGCATACTATAACGGTAAGTATTTTCAAAGTGAAGACCCCGCAGCCGTTGACGGTCTTTTGGAAAAAGACTACCTGCATTATTTGGCAGGTGTCGATTTTAACGTGGGAAACGTAAAGTTAAGCACACAATTTATCCAAGAGTACATTTTAGATTATGAAGAAAGTATAACTAATAACGAATTTCAGAATACAATGACCTTTTTGGCAAGATATGATACGCCGAACGATTTATTACATCTCGAACTGTTTTCGTACATAGGTCTTACCGACGGCGATGCACTTATCAGACCAAAGGTTACTTACGATTTTGACGACAGCTTTTCAATACTGCTCGGTTCAAATATTTTTGTGGGAGACAGAGACGGAAGGTTCGGTCAATATCAAGATAATTCAATGTTATATTTAAAACTAAAATATAGTTTTTAAATCTTATAAACGAGAAGTTCCTTGTAAAAGGGACTTCTTTAAAACAGGAAAATTAGTTAGCGTTAACTCAAGACACGTGTCGAAAAAATAATAAAATGAAAAAACAAGACGAAAAATTATGGGAGCAAATAAAAAAGGGAGCATATAAATTGTTAGACCCCGTTTTAAACCTCATAGTAAAAACAGGAATTACTCCTAACGGCATTACAATAATCGGGTTTCTGATAACTATAATATCTGCTGTAATTTTAATCGTCGGTGCGGAAGTTGGTGTCAGAGGAGATACTAAATATATAACATGGTTCGGGGTAATACTTTTAACAGCCGGAGTTTTTGATATGCTTGACGGGCAATTGGCTCGAAAAACAGGCAAAATGACAAAATTCGGAGCATTATTTGACTCCGTAATAGACAGATACAGTGAAATGATTATGTTTTTCGGAATAGCGTATTATCTCGTTTCAAATCATTACTTTCTCAGCGGAATCTTCGCATTTATTGCAATGATAGGCTCAATTATGGTAAGTTATGTAAGAGCAAGAGCTGAAGGATTGGGAGTTGACTGTAAAGTAGGGCTGATGCAACGCCCGGAAAGAATCCTTACAATAGGCATATCTGCAATACTTTACGGTGTAATTTCATATTTTACGGGAACATTTAAAATTGTTTTTGACTGGCTGCCGTTTCCGTTTATAGAAAATATTTCAATATTCACAATACCGATATTTATACTTGCAATTCTGACAAATTATACGGCATTCCAAAGACTAAATCATTGCAGAAAAAAAATGTAACTCAAATTAAAACCTTTTATAAAAAAATAAATAAATGAACTCAAAACAAAATATTAAAAAGCCGGAAGGAAAGTTAGGAATACTTGTTCCCGGCATCGGTGCAGTATCAACAACATTTATGGCCGGAGTTTTTGCTGCAAGAAAGAATTTAGGAAAACCTATCGGTTCAATATCTCAAATGGGAAAAATCAGATTAGGCAAAAGAACCGAAAACAGAAACCCCTTAGTTAAAGACTTTGTCCCTTTGGCATCTCTGGATGATATTGTTTTCGGCGGGTGGGATATATTTTCTGATAATGCCTATGAAGCTGCCGTAAGAGCCGGTGTTTTAGAGAAAGACCTGCTGAATTCCGTAAAAGATGACATGTCGGCTGTTAAGCCTATGCCGGCAGTTTTCAACCATAAATTTGTCAAAAATTTAGACGGAGAACACATCAAAAAAGAACCGACTAAAATGGACGAGGCAAAAGCCTTAATAAAGGATATTCAAGAATTTAAAAAAAATAATAATTGTGACAGAGTTGTTATGATTTGGTGTGCTTCCACCGAGGTTTACACGGAAGAAACAGAAGTCCACCAATCTGCCGAGGCGTTTGAAAAAGCATTAGAAGAAAATCACCCTTCTATTGCTCCGAGTATGATTTATGCTTATGCAGCTGTAAAATCAGGAGTCCCTTTTGCAAACGGAGCGCCGAATCTTACTGTTGACATACCTGCTCTCACAGAATTGTCTGACAACCTGAATGTACCTATAGCAGGCAAAGATTTTAAAACAGGACAAACATTAATGAAGACAATCCTCGGTCCGGGTCTGAAAGCCCGTTTACTCGGAATCAACGGTTGGTTCTCAACCAATATTCTCGGCAACAGAGACGGACAAGTGCTGGATGATGCAGAATCTTTTAAAACGAAAGAAGTTTCAAAATTAAGCGTGCTCGACAGTATATTAGAACCGGAAAAATATCCCGAACTATATAAAGATATGTATCACAAAGTCCGTATAAACTATTATCCGCCGAAAGGAGACGACAAAGAAAGCTGGGATAATATTGATATTTTCGGTTGGCTCGGGTATAAAATGCAGATAAAAGTAAACTTTTTATGCAAAGACTCAATACTTGCCGCTCCCGTGGTTCTTGATTTGGCTTTATTTATGGACTTAGCACAGCGTGCAAAAATGAAAGGGATACAAGAGTGGCTTTCATTTTACTTCAAATCTCCGCAAACAAAAGAAGGATTAGAACCTATACATGATATTTTCTTGCAAAAAATAAAATTTGAAAATACATTAAGATATTTAATGGGAGAAACTCTTATTAATCACTTAGGTTTAGATTATTACGAAGAATAAAAAATGAAACTCTACAAAATAGCAGCATCAGGATTAGGAACGGGATATTCACCCGTTGCTCCCGGAACGGCAGGTTCCGCTTTGGGTATAATTCTGCTTTGGATATTTAACCTGTGTTTATCCTACTCTGATATCGGTAATTTTTTTATCCCGATTCTTAATTCTGCTGTTATTTTAATTGTAACACTTATAGGTATTTGGTCAATAAAAAAAGTTCATAAAATATGGAAGCACGACTCAGAAAAAATTGTTATAGATGAAATTGTCGGAGTATCAATAGCAGCATTTGCCGTTCCGTTAAAATGGGAATATTATCTGTCAGCATTCATATTATTCAGGTTTTTTGACATTGTAAAACCGCTTGGTAT
>JALSMF010000043.1 GCA_026987795.1 Bacteroidales bacterium | reverse complement strand
CCTCCTTTGACGATGAAATTGAAGGTGCGGTTAAACGTATTCCTGACAGTGACGGAATAAGAACAGAAATCGTTTGTGCAAATTGCAATGCTCACCTGGGACATATTTTTGAAGGAGAGGGGTTTACCGATAAAAACGTAAGACATTGCGTTAATTCTGTCTCACTTTCTTTTGAGCCTTTAAAAGGATTATACAAGAATGCCGATATTAATAAAACAAATGAAGAAACAGCAATATTTGCATCCGGATGTTTCTGGGGAACAGAATATTGGATGCAAAAAACAAAGGGCGTTATTTCAACTGATGTCGGATATATAGGCGGGCATGTCGATAATCCTACTTACGAACAGGTTTGTTCGCATAAAACCGGACATGCCGAAGCCGTGAGAGTAATTTTTAATCCGGAAATTATTTCTTATGAAGAACTGTGTAAATTATTTTTTGAGACACACGACCCTACACAAATAAACAGGCAAGGACCGGATATCGGCGACCAATATCGTTCCGAAATATTTTATACTTCCGAAAAACAAAGAAAAATAGCCGAGAAACTGAT
This sequence comes from Bacteroidales bacterium, assembly GCA_026987795.1. GTDB lineage: Bacteria > Bacteroidota > Bacteroidia > Bacteroidales > JAADGE01 > JAADGE01. Next base: position 3,903 of record JALSMF010000043.1, on the reverse strand, counting down.
AAAAGAACTTGAAAATAAAGGCTTGAAGATAGCTACAAGAGTTACAAAAGCAACAATATTTTGGAAAGCTGAAAATTACCACCAAGATTACTATCAAAACAAAGGGACAAAACCTTATTGTCATTTCTATACAAAACGTTTCTGATAAAATATTTAAAAAAAATAATATAAAGTATGATACTTCTGAAAAATGCAACATTTATTGATTGGCAAACACTTGAATTTAAACAAACGGATATACTTGTAGAAGAGGGAGAAAACGGAAAACTGTATTTCTCGGGAGAAGAGCCTGCGAGTTTTAAAAGCTCACAAGGACTTGTTTCCGAAATTTTAGATTGTAACGGAAAAATCGTAACAAAATCTTTTGCCGTCGGACATCATCACGTATATTCGGCATTGGCAAGAGGAATGGGTGCTCCGAAAAAAAATCCCGAAAACTTTTATGAAATTCTGAAATATGTTTGGTGGACTTTGGATAAGTCTTTGGACAAAGATATGATTGAAGCAAGTGCATTATCAACAGCAATTGCCTGTGCAAAAGCCGGTTCAACATTCGCAGTCGACCATCACGCATCTCCTTATTTTATAGAAGGCTCTTTGGAAATTATAGCAGAAGCTTTTGAAAGAGTAGGGGTTTCACATCTTTTATGTTACGAAATTACCGACAGAGACGGAATTGAAAAAGCAGAACAAGGCTTAGCCGAAACCGAAAGCTATATAAAAAACAGACAAGCACTTATAGGCTTACATGCATCTTTTACCGTAGGTAACAACACGATGAAAAAAGCAGCCGATTTAATGCACAAATACAAAAGCGGATTTCATATTCACGTTGCCGAAGACCGCTACGACCAAGACCATTCGCTTATAAATTACGGGAAACGCGTTATTGAACGATTGGCGGATTATGATGTTTTAAACTCTTCAAAAACAATACTCGGACATTGCTTACATTTGTCTGAAAATGAAAGGAAAATTATTCGAAATTCTAAATCGTGGGTAGTGCAGAATACCGAAAGTAACCTTAATAACAATGTAGGATATTTTAATGCCGAAGGCTTAGGACACAGGCTGTTACTCGGAACCGACGGCATGCACAGCGATATGCTGCGTTCGGCACAACAAGCATTTTTTGTCGGGCAAGGATTTGATAAAATTGATTATCCCGGGGCATATCAACGTTTCAGAAATATTCATAACTACCTTAAAGAAAATAATTTTAAAGGCGACTCGGAAAATAATCTCGTAATTCTTGATTACAATTCTCCCACACCGATTAATTCCGAAAATTTTCTCGGGCATTTTATTTTTGGCTTCAATTCGGCTGATATACAGTATGTTATTTCCGGCGGAAAACTTATTGTAAAAAATAAAATTGTTCAAACCGTAAACGAAAAAGAAACTCTGGAATTTGCAAAAGAACAAGCAAAAAAACTTTGGAAAAAAATGAAAAACTCATAATTTAAAATTTATAACTCATAATTCAAAATTCATAATTTATAAATATGGACACACTTCAAATTATCGGTTATGTCGCATCGGTTATAATTGCCGTATCAATGACATTAAATTCAATTGTTAAATTTCGATGGATAAATATGACAGGAGCTGCACTGTTTACTATATACGGAATTTTAATAGAAGCATATCCCGTTGCAATTTTAAACGGTTTTATAGTTCTTACGGATATGTTTTATTTAGTCAGAATATACACTAAAAAAGAGCTTTTTACGACTTTGGAGGTAAGAGGAAGTAATAAATACTTGTTAAGCTTTCTTGATTTTTATGATGAAGACATTCAGAAATTCTTTCCGGGTTTCAAATATAAACCTGATTTAAATACCGTAAGTTTTTTTGTTTTGCGAAATATGAACGTAGCCGGAATTTTTTTGGCACACAAAATTGATAAAACCACGTTGAAAGTAGGACTGGACTTTGTCGTTCCGCAATATCGCGATTATAAAAATGCAAAATTTCTGTATAATAGATTAAAAAACAGGTTTTTAGATGACGGTATTGAAAAGATAATCGTTTTTCCGCAATCGGCAAATCATATTAAATATCTCAGAAAAATAGGATTTGAAAAACAAGAAGACGGAACTTATTTAAAAGTTCTTAAAAAGTAATATATGAACAAACTTCTGATAAAAAATGCCCGAATAGTAACATCGGAAAGAATATATTTTTCCGATATTCTTGCAGAAGCCGGTAAGATAACGTATATTTCAGAGAATATTGAAAAAAAAACAGATTATGATATTTTAGATGCAGAAAAAAAATACGTTTTTCCCGGAGGCATCGACCCGCATGTTCACATGCACCTGCCGACTTTTGCCGGATATTCCGCCGACGATTTTTATTCCGGAAGTAAAGCGGCACTGTCCGGAGGAACTACAACGCTTATTGATTTTGTAACTCCTCAAAAAAATGAATCGTTGCCCGATGCTTTGGCTAAAAGAAAAAAAGAAGCCGGAAAATGTCTTACAGATTACTCTTTTCACGTTTCCCCCGTTGATTTTTACCAAAGTCTTAAACCTGAAATTAAAGAATGTATAAATACAGGTATAACGTCTTTTAAAGTTTATACGGCATATTTAGACAGTATAGGTTTAACCGATGATAAGCTGTTTAAAGTTATGCAAATTATTGCAGAAAACGGTGCATTGCTTACGGTTCATGCCGAAAACGGAACCGAAATAAAAAAATTGCGTAATAAATATTTCAAAGAAGGGAAGACAGAGCCTGAATTTCATCCGCTTTCGCGACCTGCCGAAACCGAATATAAAGCCGTGGAGAAGATTATTAATTTTGCAGAAGAAACAAATTGTAAAGTATATTTTGTTCACGTTTCAACCGGAAAATCCGCAGAAATAATTAAATCCGCACAAAAAAAAGCTTTGCCGGTATTTGCCGAAACCTGTCCGCAATATTTATTGCTTGAAGATTCCAAACTTAAAGGAAAATTTAAAGATACGGCAAAATATGTTTTCAGTCCTCCTTTAAGAAAAAAAACTGATAATGAAAATTTGTGGAATGCATTGTCAGACAGTGTTATACAGACGGTCGGAACAGACCATTGTCCGTTTAATTACAGCCAAAAACTGCTCGGAGAAAATGATTTCAGGCAAATTCCCAACGGTGCCGGCGGTGTTGAACACCGGTTAAGTCTTCTGTATACTTACGGAGTTCTTGAAAGTAAAATCTCGTTAAATGATTTTGTAAAAATAAGTTCGACCAATTCATCAAAAATATTCGGTTTGTATCCTCAAAAAGGAGAAATTGCAGTCGGTTCTGATGCAGATTTAATAATCTGGCAAAATACAGATGAAATAATAAGCATTAAAACGCACAATCAAAGTTGTGATTTAAATATTTATGAAAATATCGAAATAAAAGGAAAACCCCAAACTGTTATAAAAAACGGAAAAATTATTTTTTCGGACGGGATTTTTTCAGATAATATTTCAAACGGAGAATTTTTAAAACGAAAATTATGAAAACACTTTATCTAATTATCTCTTTTTTCTTTGCTTTCAGTCAAACTTTCTGCAATTCAAATTCGGAAAATAATTCGGAAACGAAAATATCACGAACAATTCCGGCAGGAAATTACGCTGCAGAAGATAAACTTGACCCGGCAAAAATTGAAATATCAGACGACAGTTTGGATATTGCTTTGTTTAATATGATGCTTGAACAAAAAAAATATCCGGAAACGGAACTTTTAAAAAATATCGAATATTTAATAAAAAAAGGGGCAAATCCGAATGCAAGTATCGAATATCAATATTCCGTTCGTAAATTAGGCACCTATATCCCGATTGTAAAAGAATTTTATAATAATAAATACAGGCATTATTCCACAAACTCTACGGCATTTTTGGAGACTGTAAATACGGGAAA
>JALSMF010000042.1 GCA_026987795.1 Bacteroidales bacterium | reverse complement strand
ATCAATCGGGCTTTTTGTATCTTTATGAAGAAGTATTGTTTTGGTTCCTGAATCTATAATTTGTTCTATATGTTCTTCTTCCAAAACAGTTTCTCTGTCTATTATAACCTCATTTCTTTCGATAGAGACTACTTCTCCGGTATCTTCGTCAACAAAATCTTCAATCCAGGATTTTAAGACTCTTGCCGCAAGTTTTTTTCCTACCGCTTCTTTTAAAGATGTTTTTGAAACTTTTATTTCATCGGCAAGGTCAAAAATTTCAAGAATTTCTTTATCACTTTCATATCCGATTGCTCTTAACAGAGTTGTTACGGGTAATTTTTTCTTTCTGTCGATATAAGCGTGCATTACATTGTTTATATCGGTAGCAAATTCTATCCATGAGCCTTTAAACGGTATGATTCTGGCAGAATAGAGTTTTGAACCGTTTGCATGCATACTCTGACTGAAAAATACACCCGGAGAACGGTGCAATTGAGAGACTATTGTTCTTTCGGCACCATTGATAATGAAAGTTCCTTTGGGTGTCATATACGGAATCTGGTCAAGATAAACATCTTGAATTACCGTATCAAAATCTTCGTGTTCCGGGTCTGTGCAGTATAATTTCAGCTTAGCTCTGAAAGGCAAGCTGTATGTAAGTCCTCTTTCGAGACATTCATCTATTGAATATCTGGGCGGGTCTAAAGTATAGTCCAGAAATTCCAGTACGAAATTATTTCTTGTATCCGTAATCGGAAAATTATCCGTAAAAACTTTATATAATCCTTCTTTTTTTCTTTCTTCGTATGTTGAGTTTAATTGAAAAAATTCTTGAAATGATTTTAATTGTATTTCGAGAAAGTCAGGATAGTCAAGGCTTTGACCCGTTGAAGCAAAATTAATTCTTTGGTTTGAAGAAGTCATCAGCATTAGGAATTTAATAATTGTTTACTAATTACAATAAAAGGTTTAGAGTTAATCTCAACTAACTCTAAACCTATAAAGACTGAAAAAATAATTTATTTCAGTTCTACTTCAGCACCTTCAGCTTCTAATTCTGTTTTTAAAGCTTCGGCTTCTTCTTTGGTAACACCTTCTTTAATTGTAGAAGGAGCGCTGTCAACTATTTCTTTTGCTTCTTTTAAGCCTGCACTTGTTAATTCTTTAACTTTTTTAACAACTTTCAGTTTAGCAGAACCTGCTGATTTCAAAATTACATCGAATGATGTTTTTTCTTCGGCTGCGTCTCCGTCGGCTGCACCTCCTGCTGCTGCAACTGCTACCGGAGCTGCTGCGGGTTCAATTCCATATTCATCTTTAAGAATATCTGCTAATTCTTTAACTTCTTTTACAGTTAAGTTTACTAATTGCTCTGCAAATTCTTTAATGTTTGCCATTTTATTAAATTTTAAACCAGTTTTAATTTACTTTTTTTAATTATTCTTTTCTTCAAGAGTCTTTAATACTCCGCTAAGTGTATTACCTCCTGATTGCAATGCCGAAAGCACATTTTGGACGGGTGATTGTAACAATCCTATAACATCGGCAATAAGTTCATCTTTAGATTTAATTGATACAAGGGTATCAAGTTGATCTTCTCCCAAATAAAAGCCTTCCTCTACATAAGCACCTTTTAATAAAGGTTTTTCGAGATTATTCTTTTTTCTGAAATCTTTAATGAGTTTTGCCGGTTTGTTTCCTGTTTCAGAAAACATAACGGATGTTTGTCCTTTAAGTGCTTCAAACAATCCTGATAAGTCTTTATCAGACTTTTCAATCGCTTTTTTTAACAAGGTATTTTTTGCAACAACTAACTCAATTTCGTTTTTATAACATTCTTTTCTCAAATTTACGGTATCGCCGGCACTTAAGCCAAGAGAGTCCGTAATGTAAATATGAGTTGAATTGTTAATTTTGTCAGTTAATACATCAATTACCTGATTTTTTTCTTCACGTGTCATAATCAGATTATTTGAAATTTTTAATTCTCAGAAATAACTGATTTCTCATCTATTCTGATACTCGGACTCATTGTTCCGGACATATAAATACTTTGGATATATCCGCCTTTTGCTGATGCCGGTCTAAGTTTTAAAATAGTTTTTAAAAACTCTTTTGCATTTTCGGTAATTTTTGAAACATCAAAAGATACCTTGCCGACAGATGAATGTATAATTCCGTATTTGTCAACTTTAAAGTCTATCTTTCCTTGTTTCAATTCTTTGACCGTATTTGCTATATCCATTGTTACCGTTCCGATTTTGGGGTTAGGCATAAGACCTCTGGGACCTAATATACGTCCTAACGGTCCGACTTTACCCATTACGGAAGGTGTTGCCACGACAACATCTATGTCTGTCCAGCCGCCTTTGATTTTTTCAACATATTCATCAAGTCCGACATAATCGGCACCTGCAGATTTTGCCTCTTCTTCTTTATCAGGTGTGCAAAGAACAAGGACTCTTACATCTTTTCCTGTTCCGTGCGGCAGAGAAACCGTTCCTCTCACCATTTGATCTGCTTTTCGCGGATCTACACCTAATTTCACATCAATATCTACAGATGAATCAAACTTGGTATATGAAATGTCCTTTACCAAAGAAGCAGCTTCTGACAATGAGTACTTCTTATCTTTATCAATTTTTGATAAAGCTGCTTTTGCGTTTTTAGTTATTCTTGCCATTTTGTTTGGAAGATTAAATAATTCATCTCTTAACCGGGAAATTCGCCTTTAATTACGATTCCCATACTTCTTGCCGTTCCTGCAACCATTTTCATTGCCGATTCAATTTTAAAGGCATTTAAGTCTGCCATTTTATCTTCAGCAATTTGTCTGATTTGTTCCCATGTTACCGTGGCAACTTTAACTCTGTTGGGTTCACTTGAACCGGATTTTAGTTTTGCCGTTTGTAACAATTGAACTGCAGCGGGTGAAGTTTTTGTAACAAAATCAAAGGTTTTGTCTTTATAAACCGAAATCTCAACCGGAATAACCTGTCCTGCTTTATCTTGTGTTCGGGCGTTAAACTGTTTACAGAATTCCATAATGTTAACACCTGCAGCACCAAGAGCGGGACCTACCGGAGGAGACGGGTTTGCAGCACCGCCTTTAATTTGTAATTTAACAACTTTTGTAACTTCTTTAGCCATTTTTTCTTTCTTTTTGAAAGTATTTAAATTGGAAGCATTAAATATAACGTAACAGCTATTCTTTTTCTACTTGCATAAAACTTAGTTCAAGAGGTGTTTTTCGCCCGAAAATTTTAACCATAACTTTCAGTTTTTTCTTTTCTTCGTTAACCTCTTCTATCACACCGGTGAAGCCGTTAAAGGGCCCGTCGGTTACTTTAATATTTTCACCTACAAAGTAGGGTATTTCATTAAGTTCTTCTGATTCTAATAATTCATCAACTTTTCCGAGCATTCTGTTAACCTCTGACTGACGTAAGGGAACAGGATCTCCGCCTCTTGTTTCGCTCAGAAAACTTATAACGTTAGGCACGTTTTTCAATATATGAGGGATTTCTCCGACTAAAATTGCTTCAACAAAGACATACCCCGGATAATAATTTCTTTCTCTGCTTATTTTCTTACCGTTTCTTACCTGGTATACTTTCTCGGTAGGAATTATAACCTGTAAAATATAGTCTTGAAGATTAAGACGCGTAATCTCACTTTCGATATAACTCTTAACCTTTTTTTCCTTACCGCCTATAGCTCTCAGGACATACCATTTCGGCATATTGTCTGCAACTTCGCTCATATCATCAAACCAACTTATAAATTTGTTCCATTATAAAACTGAATGAAATATCCATAAGATATACCACCAGAGCTATAATAAACGATGCAATCATAACAACTATAGCACTGTTTTGCAACTCGGACCATGAGGGCCAGGTTACTTTTTTAACCAGTTCTGTATATGCTTCTTTTAAATAGCCTTTAATCTTCATAATTGAAATTTTGCACGGGAGGAGAGACTCGAACTCCCGGCACTCGGTTTTGGAGACCGATGCTCTACCAACTGAGCTACTCCCGTTTGATATACAAATTAATTCGGCAGCAAAAAACTACCGAATTAATTCAGAATTTATAAGTTATAATTATTCAATAATTTCAATAACTTGTCCTGCTCCTACAGTTCTTCCTCCTTCACGAATAGCAAAACTTAAACCTTTATCAAGAGCAACCGGATAAATCAATGTAACTTCAATTGTTACGTTATCACCGGGCATAACCATTTCTGTTCCTTCCGGCAATTTAATCTCTCCCGTTACGTCAAGGGTTCTTAAATAGAACTGAGGTCTGTAATTATTATGGAAAGGTGTATGACGACCGCCTTCTTCTTTCTTCAAAACATAAACTTCTGCTTTGAATTTAGTATGAGGGGTTATAGAATTAGGAGCCGCAATAACCATACCTCTCTTAATTTCTTCTTTTTTAACACCTCTTAAAAGTAAGCCTACATTATCACCTGCCTGACCGT
>JALSMF010000041.1 GCA_026987795.1 Bacteroidales bacterium | reverse complement strand
GTTATGTCTTTAATTCTGCAAATTCGGTTTATTTTATTTAAAAAAACGGTTAAATCAAACAAATATATCGCTAAAGGATCCGGTATTTTTTTTAAATTATTTGCCATAATTATTTCTCAAATAATTTATTTGTTTCTGAAATAAAATCCAAAATCTCTTTTTGTCCTGTTTTGTTAATCGCAGAACTTATAAAAAAATCGGGAATTTCTTCCCATGTGTTAAGAAGTTCCTCTTTGTAACCGGATATATTTTCCTGAATTTGTTTTTTTGACAATTTATCTGCTTTTGTAAAAATAATAACGAAAGGAATACCGTTTTCGCCGAGTTTTTGCATAAAATCAAGGTCGTTTTTTTGCGGTTTATGTCTTATGTCAATTAAAACAAAAATGTTCATCAAATTTTCCCGGTTCAGAATATAATCTTTTATAAAGCCTTTCCAGATATTACGTTGTTGCCTTGATACTTTAGCATATCCGTATCCGGGCAAATCAGCCAAATACCAACTGTCATTAATTAAAAAATGATTTATTAGTTGTGTTTTTCCCGGTTTTCCCGATGTTTTTGCAAGATTTTTTCTGTTTGTAAGCATATTTATTAAAGACGACTTGCCGACATTGGAACGTCCCGTAAAAGCATATTCGGGTTTGTCAGGGTTAGGGCATTTTTTATAATCGGTATTACTTATTACAAATTCTGAAGTTTTTATCTTCATTATAAAAATATTATATTTTTTGAATATTATCGTATATTTTAAAAATTCCGCTCATTGCGCTATCCTGTATTTCAAAACCTTGTATGTAATGAGGTATGTGATAATCCCGCGGGTTAATTCTGATAAGAATTGTTTCAAATTCCGCAGCCAGTCTTTCCGATTTCATTCTTACGGTAGGCACGGCTTTTCCGGCTCCTGCCTCAATTATAACGGGTTTTTTGTTTTTGTGTTTTAAATTAATGAGCCAATCACTAAACCGTTCACTTTGTTCTCCCGAGCGGTGCGACAGCCAACTCCAATCTCCGAACATTAAAATATTAGGACGTGCAATTGCATTGCATTTAGGACAGAGCGGGAGAGGCTCCAAAGCTTCAAATTTTTTGTTGTCAATGCTTATTTTCAGTTCATTTGCTTCATAAATCTCGGAACTGCAGGGAACTGAACATTGCAGATGGTTTATTGAGCCGTGAACCTCTTCAATACAATTTTCCGTAAATCCTGCTTTTTGAAAATGCCCGTCCACATTTGATGTGTAAACAAAATATCCGTTTTCTTTATTTTTTCCGAGCTCTCGCAAAATATCAAAACCTTTATGCGGATGTGTTTTTTTGTAAAGATTGTAACGATGCCCGTAAAATGCCCACGCAAGTTTAGGGTTTTCTTCAAACCAGCGGGGATTTGCCATTTCGGCAAAAGAAATACCAAGATGAGATATTGCAGGATATTCTTTCCAAAAGCCTTTGTTCCCTCTGAAGTCAGGCAATCCGGAATCTACTCCCATGCCGGCACCGGCGGTTATTATTAAAGCATCGGCTTTTTTTATTGCTTCTGCCGCTTTTTTATATATATTGTTCATAATAAAAATTTTAGCAGGCTGTTTACGTTTTTTGTTCGTATTTTTATGTTATTTTCGTTTCTTCATTTCTTCGTCATACATTGTAATTTGTTTTTCATTATAAATGCTCATTGAAGGTTTTCCGTATTTCTTTTTAACTGTTCCGCTTACGCAGATTTTTTTGTTTAAAAGATATTCTTCAGGGGAATAACTGAAATTTACTATATTATTTTTCCAAATTGTGCACCAAAAAAGTTGTTCTGGAAAATCTTGGTCAAAATTTAAAAAATAATTGCCGCTTCGTGTTTCGTGAACTTCAACAACTGTTCCGCAAACTTTAGCTTTACTGTCGTAGTATGAGCGAGCCATAACCGTATTAATTGCATTTTTAGGAAGTTTGTTTCGGCTAATGGGTTTTCTGTTATTTTTTCTGTTTTTAGTTTGCCAATGTTGTGTATCAACGGTTTTTTCAAATTTATTCTGAATACTGTCGGGTAAGGATGCAAAAAAATTGATACCGGTAATTTTTTCAACAGAGTCAATAGGGACAACAAAACTTATGACAGGATATTCGCTGCCTTCATTAGGGATAATAAAAGCTATGCCTTCGGGCGGGTTGGTTTCTAAATCTGCTGCTACTTTATAAAATTCTCGGGGGATACTTACCTTGTTAATGCTTTTTTCAACTTTCGGCAAATCGTCGGTTAGAATTCCTCCTGTAACCACGTATATGTTATGATTATTTTCGGCTACGTATTCTCTCAAAAAACTTTCCGTTTTTGCCCAAATACCTCTGTTAAAGTCCGGCAGTTGAGGAGACATATTTGAATAAAAGTAGGACTCGCTCATTGCTTCTCTATTCCATCTGAAATCTGCCGAAGGAGCTAAATGTCCTCTGTCGTAACCGAATCCGTCGTAAGAATAAGTGCTGTCGTCAGGATTAAAGTGTTTTAAGAAAAAGTCTTTTTCAACCGTTGAACCTGTTTTGACTAAGGGGTCGGGTCTGAAGTCATTAGTTCTGCCGTAGCCCTTTCCTGTAATTTCTTTACTTATAATATGGGCTACCCAATTTGCCTGCTCGTGGTCTTCGTTATATGATAAAATTAACGCATTATGGTTGATAATTTCAACATCTTTGTCATATTCAGGCAGTCCTTTTTCTTCTAAATCTTTATGCAGAATTGCAAGCTTTATACTTTTTACTATTGAATCCAAAGAGTCTTTTTTTGTGTCAAGTTCTGAAATTTTCTCTTCTAACTTGCTGATTTCTTTTTGATAATCTTGTGAGAATGAAGAGTATGATACTGACATAAAAAATAAAAAAAATATTAATTGTTTAAGTTTCATATTAAAATGTTTAAATTTACCGAGTTAAAAAATCTATAAAAACTACAATGCAAAAGTTTAATAAATACACTACAAAATTAGAAAAAGAAATCGGAAAAACCTTTAAACAGGGAAAGTTTAATATTGACGGCTGGGTATTTGACAGTTTTGGTCGATTCCAACTTAATGACAACGGCGAAATTATAAAACTTAAAATTACAAAGGCAGGCTTTAAAGAAATACCGAAAGTTATTTTTGAGATAGACTCATTGGAAGAGCTTTCTTTGGAAAACAATGAAATATCGATTGTGCCGGAAGAGATAAAAAATTTAAAAAAACTGCGATTTTTGAATTTGGCATATAATAAAATTGAAGTTTTTCCGCAGGAACTGTATGATTGTAAAAAATTAGAGACACTTATTTTAACAGAAAATAAAATTACTGAACTGCCTTGTGAAATTAAAGATTTTCAGAGCCTTTTAGAACTGAACTTAAGTCGTAATATTTTAAAAAAACTACCTGATTGTATTGATAACTATTCTCGTTTGTCATATTTGAACTTATCTCAATGCGGATTAAGCTATTTGCCTGCGAACTTCAGCGATTTAAATAATTTGCAGGAACTTGACTTAAGTAACAACAACTTCACAGAAGTCCCCGATGCAGTTTGCGGACTTCCGGTGTTATATCGTCTTTACCTGAGCGGAAATAAAATTACTGAAATAAAAGACGATTTATTTAATATCCCGAAGTTGGAATTTCTGAATATGGGTTTTAACAAAATAACTCGAATACCTCCTTCCGTCGGAAATTTAAAACAAATAAGAACATTGGTGTTTGATTATAACGGCATAAAATCTTTGCCTGAAGAAATCGTTTATCTTAAAACTCTCAGAAAATTAGATCTTTCAGGAAATAAATCAGGTATTTTTTATCCTGAGATTCTCGATATAATAAATCTTAAAGAACTTAATTTAATAGGAAATAAAATTAAAAAGATACCCGAAAATATCAGCAATTTGCAATTACTCAGAATTTTACTGTTGATGGATAATGAAATTACCGATATTCCGGAACAACTTTTTGAATTAAGCGAACTGATACACCTCGAATTAGGAATGAATTATATCTCAAAAATACCGGAGTCGGTAAAAAAACTTATAAATCTTGAAACTCTGTCGTTGTCAAATAATAATATTAAGATTCTCCCGGTTGAAATAAGCAAATTAAAAAACCTGAAAGAACTTGATTTGTCAAATAACTCTCTTGAATTTCTGCCGTATTTCATTCTTAACCTAAATTTGCCCGTAAATTTTGATGATAATGAAGACGGAATATTATTGCAAAATAACCCTATTGATTATCCTCCGGTTTCCGTTATTAAAAAAGGAAATAATGCAATAAAAAAATATTTTAAGAAAAATAAATGACAAAATAAATATATAATTCCGGAAAACCGAAAATGGACAGGCATACACCCGAGCAAAGAAGAAAAAATATGCAAGCCGTAAAATCAAAAGGCACAAAGATTGAGATTGTTTTGGGTAAAGCATTGTGGAATAAAGGATATCGTTACAGAAAAAACGTAAAAACTATTTTCGGC
>JALSMF010000040.1 GCA_026987795.1 Bacteroidales bacterium | reverse complement strand
CGGTTATAGCATTTTCAACACATCCGCATTTTATGATAAGTCAAATTTTAGTTGTTTTCGGTATTCTTTTAATTGCTTTTTTATATCCTTTAAGTAAAATTTTTAAGCTTGACCCGGTAAAATCTATGCGAAATTAATTCAAAATTTATGATTCTGAACATTGCCCGACGAAATATTTGGCGAAATAAAAGACGCACCCTGATAACGGTTGCCTCGGTTTTCTTTGCCCTGTTTTTCGGACTCATGATGAGATCCGTACAAATCGGAACTTTCGGCAGAATTACCGAAAACATAGTATCTTCTTATTCCGGACATCTTCAAATACATAAAAAAGGTTATTCCGAAGAAAAAATCATTAACAATTCTTTTAAGTTCCCTTCCGGAAAGATTGAAAAAATAAAACGTTTAAATTATGTAAAAGCCGTTGTTCCGAGAATCGAATCTTTTGCTCTTGCCTCATCCGGCGAACAAACAAAAGGATGTTTGGTTTCCGGAATTTCTCCCGAAAAAGAAAATGCCGTAACCGAAATATCCGAAAAAATAATTTCCGGAAGGTATTTGACACAAAATGATAACGGTGCATTAATCGGAGATAAATTAGCTTCTTTTTTGAATGTCGGCATAAACGACACAATAATTTTATTGGGGCAAGGATATCACTCGGTTTCTGCTGCCGGAAAATATCCCGTAAGAGGTATTTTGCATTTCTCAACACCCAAACTAAACAGCTCTTTGGTTTATATCTCGTTAAAAGAGGCACAAACCCTGTATTCAATTGAAAACAAATTAACCGGTATTGCTGTCTTTGCCGACAACGACAGACATACTTCTTTATTAAAATCGGAAATTTTATCCGTTTTTAATCCCGAAAACTATGAGGTTCTTGATTGGGGTGAAATGATGCCCGAACTAAAACAATTAATTCAAACAAAAAGTGCCGGAAGTTATGTTGTGTTAGGTCTGCTGTATATGATTGTCGGTTTCGGTGTATTGGGAACCGCTGTTATGTCGGCTGCCGAACGAAAAAAAGAATTCGGACTTTTAATTGCCGTAGGGATGAGAAAAATCAAACTCGCTCTAATCGTTTTTTCGGAAACATTATTCTTGGGGCTTATCGCCGTAATTGCCGGATTTGCAGTAAGTTTGCCGATTATTTTATATTATTCCGTTTATCCGATACTTTTATCCGGGACAATGGCTGCCATGTATGAAAAAGGCGGCTTTGAACCTGTTATTGTTTTTTCGTCAGATCCGTCATATATGTTTGCTCAATTGATTATTGTCGGCGTAATTGTATTAATCGCCTCCTGTTATCCGATTTTAAAAATTTCAAGACTAAAGCCGATTGATGCTATGCGAAATTAAATAATTTTTGTTAAATTTTAAATACCCGTAAAATGTTAATCTCTATTGCCTGGAAAAATATTTGGCGTAACAAGCTCCGAAGCGGTGTCGTAATCACAGCCGTAACATTAGGGCTAATCGGCGGCATTCTCTCCGTCGGTATCATGTTCGGTTCATCCGACCAACACGTAAAAGATGCCTTAAACGATTATATTTCCGAAATTCAAATACATCATCCGAAATATTCCGAAAATAATGAGTCAAAATATTTTATAAAAAATTCGGAAAGTACGGAAAATGTGCTGTCACAAATCCCCGGCGTAAAATCTGTATGTTCGCGTATAAAAATTGTCGGAATGGCAAATTCTCCGGAAGCCGCCGTAGGAATTGTTATCAACGGAATAAATCCCGAAAAAGAAAAAACGGTTACCGATATTTATACAAAAATACCTGCCGGGTCGGGTTCTTACTTTGAAAATACCAAACGAAACCCGATTCTTATAAGCTCAAAACTTGCCGAAAAATTAAAATTGCATCTTCGTTCAAAACTTATTCTTACTTTTCAGGAAAACGGCGGAACAATGACGGGCGGTGCCTTTCGTGTTGTCGGAATATTTAAAACAACCAATGCAATGCTTGACGAGACCAATGTTTTTGTCAGAAAAACGGATTTAATACGATTAACCGGATTTTCTGAAAACACGGCACACGAAATTGCCGTACGACTGACAGACAAAAAAATGCTCGAAACCGTAAAATCCGAAATCATCAAAAAATATCCGAATTTGTCCGTAATGACATGGAAAGAATTGCAGCCGGATTTAGCTATGGTTACCGATTTTATGAATCAAATGATGGCAATATTTATGATGATTATTCTTTTGGCTCTCGGTTTCGGTATCGTAAACACAATGTTAATGGTTGTGTTAGAGCGTATTAAAGAAATAGGAATGTTAATGGCTGTCGGAATGAACCGCATACGAATATTTACGATGATAATGCTTGAAACCATCTTTTTGTCGATTGTCGGCGGCGGAATCGGCATGGCTGTCAGTGCCGGAATTTTGGATTATTTCGGGCGTGTAGGCATGAATTTTTCTTCCGTTTCAAAAGGTCTGGAAAGTTTCGGCTATTCGGCTGTTATTTATCCGAAAGTTGAAGTTTCTTTTTATTTTATATTAAGTTTTCTGATAATCTTAACCGGAATTCTTGCTTCCGTATATCCAGCAATAAAAGCCGTAAGGTTAAATCCGGCAGATGCCGTAAGAACGGATGCCTGACAGAAAAATTTAAAACACAAAACAGTAAAAATAAAAGTTATGAATATTATAGAAGTCAAAAATCTTCACAAGATTTACAAAGAAAGCGAAATAGAAGTTCACGCCGTAAGGGGTATTGACTTAATTTTTGAACAAGGCGAGTTTACGGCAATTGTCGGTCCGTCAGGTTCAGGAAAAACAACTTTCCTGAATATGATAGGCGGATTGGACAAACCCACCGAAGGTGAAATTGTTATTGACGGGGTAAACATCAATGAATTGAAGGGCTCAAAACTGATTGATTTCCGTTTACGAAAAATCGGCTTTGTATTCCAAGCATACAATTTAATTCCGGTTTTAACGGCAAAAGAAAATGTCGAGTTTATTATGAGCTTGCAGAAACGTCCGAAAAAAGAACGCATTGAAAGAGCCGAAACGCTTTTAAAAGCTGTCGGCTTGGGAGACCGGCTGAATGCTCGTCCGTCAAAACTTTCAGGCGGACAGCAACAACGCGTCGCCGTTGCCAGAGCTTTGGCATCAAAGCCGATGTTTATTCTTGCCGATGAACCGACGGCAAACCTCGACAGCGAATCAACCCGTAATTTACTTGAAATTATGGAAAATTTGAACAAAATGGAAAATATTACTTTCATTTTCTCTACCCATGACGCCCGCGTTGTTAAAAAAGCACGAAGAGTTATTACCTTCGATGACGGAAAAGTTATAAGCGATGTTAAAAATAAATACTGAAAAATGAAACGTTTTGCTCTTCTTTTTTTGTTATCTTTTCTCGTGTTTAATCTGTCGGCACAGGAAAAAGAAAAAAAATATTCGCTTGACGCCTATATTAATAATTTACAATCCGTGATGTTCGACAGCTTAAAAGGCAACTGGATAAACGACAATCTTATCCATAACCGCCTTAATTTCAAATGGTTTCCGAACAGTTATCTTACTTTTAATCTCGGTATTCGCTCTCGTGTATTCACCGGCGAAAGTGTAAAATACATTCCCGGCTATGCCGATTTACTCTCGGGGGACAAAGGGATTTTTGATTTGAACACAAATCTTATTTCCGAAAATTCTGTTATCCTGAATTCTCAAATTGACCGGGTATATCTTAATTTTGAAAAAGGAAATTTGAGCATTACTGCCGGAAGGCAACGTATTAATTGGGGTCGCAGTTTTGTTTGGAATCCCAATGATATTTTTAATTCGTATTCATTTTTTGATTTCGATTATCCCGAAAAACCCGGCTCGGATGCTCTTCGAGTTCAATATTATACAGGTGCTGCCTCCTCGGCGGATTTGGTTGCAAAAATCGACAGTTCAAAACACATTTCCGCTGCGGGAATGTATCATTTTAATTTGGCTTCTTACGATTTTCAGGTTCTTGCCGGTATGATTTCCGAACAAGATTATGTCGCGGGTGCCGGCTGGGAAGGAGCAATAAAAAGTGTATCTTTTAGGGGAGAAATAACCTACCTGCATCCGAAAAATAATTTTGCAGACACTACAGGTTTGCTGATTGCTGATTTTTCAACAGATTATACATTTGAAAATTCTTTATCTTTACGCTTTGAATTTTTATACAATCAACAAGCAAAAGCAAGCGACATTTCAAGTTTCCGGGAATATTACTATCAACCGCTGAACGTAAAAAACCTCTCCTTTACGGAGTATAATTTATTTGCCGGCATCTCTTATCCGCTGACCCCTTTGCTGAACGTTACCTTTTCCGGAATGTATTATCCTAAAATAGCCGGTTATTTTTTCGGTCCCGTTTTTTCGTATTCGCTCAGCGATAATGCAGAATTTGATGTTTTAGCACAAACATTCGGCGGCAAATTAAAAAATTCGGTAACGGGAAACACCGAATTTAAGCAAATC
>JALSMF010000039.1 GCA_026987795.1 Bacteroidales bacterium | reverse complement strand
GCAAAATTCGTGGTACCTGGAAGACGGTAAAGGGAGTTATGACAAAGAAAAATTTAAAACATTTTTAAAAAATTGGACGATAAAAGCGATAAGCCCGGAAAGTTACAAGTAATTGAAAGTTAAAAGGGATGCTTATTGTTTGATTGCTTGTACCATATGTCGTTTTCCGGCGGGTCCGAGAAGTCGTTTTACGAAATAACCGGCATTTCTTAATGCTTGTTTTACGGTTCCTTTGGCTGAATATGTAACGAGTATTCCGTTTCTGTTTGTTGCTTTATAAAGTTTTGAAAATATTTTTTCGGTCCATAGTTCCGGTTGTTTGTCGGGTGCGAAGGCATCAAAATAAATTAAATCGAAAGTTCTGTCAGGGAAATAATTCTTTAAATCAATGTTTATTTTTTTCAGAATAAAATTTTCTGAGATTTTAATTTCTTTTTCCCAAACTGAGTTGTGGATTTGTTCGGCAATTTCTTTTTCGTAAAAACTGTCGGCAATTATATCTTTAATAATATCGGCGGAAAGCGGGAATTTTTCTATTGCTTCGTAATAAATATTTTGTTTTGTTTTCTCTGCATTTATAAAAGTTAAAATTGCATTAAGCCCGGTTCCGAAACCGATTTCAAGGATATTTATTTTATCTTTTTTTATTTGTTTTAATCCTGCATTTATAAAAACGTGCAATGATTCTTGCCCGGCACCGTTTACGGAATGATAATGCTCGTTAAGTTCCGGCACGTAAAGAGTGGGTGATTTATCGGCAGTTATGATTTTTTTAAGTTTCAATATTTATAAATTATACCGTTTCGCCAAGATTTAACGGCTCTGTTCCATACGGTTATGTATTTTGCATCGCGCAGCAGCACAAAGTCGTTATTTGAGATTGCATTTTCGGGAATTACGAAAACAAATTCAAGCTTTTTATCTTCTTTTGTGTCTATATAAATCCATTTTTCGGCATCATCAAAATTTTTAATATCGTCAGGCGGACCAAACATCATATATATCATCCCTCTGTCGGTTTTTCTGCCTTCTTTGTATGACGAAAAGTAATAATTGGCATAAGTTGCTCTGTTATACCAAACTTTTAAAATATCTCTTGCTCTTTCTTTGCTGCCTGCCGCTTTTATCCAAAAATTATCTATACTCAGTTTTTTATTATCGGAATTTGACATTTTTTTATATTCCTCTTCGCTGAGCAAATATTTCGTTGCATCTAAAAGTTCCGATGATTTCGTCAGCATAGGGTAAGAGCCTCCGAAGTTGACTTTCAGCATTCCTTTGTGCTTTAATGTATCGGCTTTTATCAGATAAAGTCCTTTTTTATTAACTTTGAAAGGAATTTTGCCTAGGCGGGTTTTAACTTTCCAAACAGAATCGGGCTTTAGGGTAAAAGATGAGTCTTTTCTTGTTTCAGACGGTTTTACGGCATCCGGAAAGTTTAATTTGAAGCGGGATATTTGTATCTCTTCCGCAAGAGTATTTTTGTGCATTATAATAAAAGAATCGCTCAGCCGAAAATATTCGTTGAAGACAGGTTTTTTATTTTTTGCTTTCATACTGAAATAATACTGCTCGTTATCGTCGCCGGAATTATTTATTCGGATAAAAGAATGGCTTTTTTTATTTGCATAAACATCTGTAAGGAATACTTCCGCAACATAATGTTCTTCATTTATATTATTGAGTTTAAGGAATGTTATAATACTTGTTTGATTTTCTTGTTTTTTAACGGTAAGGGTTGTTTTGGCACTGTCAATAATAATGTTACTGCTGATTGACGGTTTTACTCTGTAATATACTTTTATTACTGCTTTATTTATTCTCTCGGCATTTGCGCTGCTGTAACGCAACTCTTTTGTAAACAGCTTTATATATAGTTTTGTGTAAGAATCGGAAGCATGAAAAACTTTAAATTTGGGATGTAAAACAAAACTTGCGGGATTGTATTCCGAAGCATTTGTTTTTGTTCCTTGCGGTTTTTGTGTTACACAGGCTGACAACCAAATCAGGCTTATTAAGATTAAAATATTTTTTATTTTCATTGTTCTTAAATATTGTGCTTCAATAATTTTATGCAGCTTACAATCTGCCTGCAATCATAATTAGTTCTGTTTTTATAAAACATTAAGGCTTTGCTCTTTAACTTTCCCGAGATAATTTTTCATATTTACGACAATTTTTTGTATTTCGGCATGATTTGCTTTTGACCCCAGCGTATTTATTTCGCGTCCTATTTCCTGAGCAATAAAGCCGAGTTTATTTCCTGCAATTTCGTTTTGCTGCATTGTTTCCGTAAAATATCTGCAATGATTTTTTAATCGGATTTTTTCTTCGTTTATGTCAAATTTATCCAAAAAATATATAATTTCCTGCTCAAATCTGTCTTTATTTTGCTTATCTCCTTCAAGAAATTCATTTAATTTAAGTTTTAAACGCTCTTTAACCGTTTCTGTTCGCTCTTTTTCGTATTTTTCAATTTCAGGTATAAGTTTTTCAATTTGCTCTATATTTTCAGATATGTCTTTCTCTAAAGATTTCCCCTCCTGTAATCTGAATTTATTAACCTCTTTTATTGTTTCCGTTATTAAATCAACTATTTCTTGCCATTCGTCAGAATTTTCTTCTTCATCTCGGCTTTTAACGATATCGGGCAAACTTAAAACGGCTTGTAATATGTTTTGATTTTCCGGATTAAGATTGTTTTCTTCGGCAATTTCGGAAAGAACTTTGCAGTAGGCGCTTATTTTTTCTTTATCAAGGTTAATTTCTCCGGTATTATTATTTTCAACTGACAGAATAAAACTGATTTTTCCGCCTTTCAGTTCTCTTGCCAGCAAATCTCTTATTTCTAAATCTTTACTATTGTATGATTCCGGTATTTTTACTTGCAGGTTTAAGTTTTTACTGTTAAGAGTCTTTATTTCAACGCTTATTTTTTTATTGTTAATATAAGCTGTTTTCTTTCCGTAGCCTGTCATTGATAATATCATATAAAATCAGTTTATAAAATAATTAATATCTTTTAAAATTAAATCAAAATCAATATATTTAACAATAACGACGTCATCGCTGTTAATAACGGCATAGAGCCTGTTTAAATCAAAGCTGCCTTCATTATCGGTATTTTTAATTTTGTACAGTTTTACGTTTTTTGTATTTCCGTATATATCTTTGACGGTAATATCGGCAAACTCTTTCTTTTTAAGAAATTCTTTTTTAATCTTTTCGGTATCGGCAGTTTCTGATGTAAATTTTACGTTCATAAAGTAACTTAAATAGCTTCCGATTTTTTTCAGATTAATATTCTGCACACGAAAGTTATCGGATAAATTGAATAAAAATGCTGTATCTCCGGATATTTTAAGTCGGAAAGATTTTTTTAAAGTATCGGTATAATTTATGGTTATTTCGTTTATTTCATTAGGTTTATATGAAAAAATTTCAGGATTTAACCAATAAACGGAGTTTGTATTCCAACGGTAATTTAAGTCATTATCAACACCCGGAATATTAACTGCAAAGGGTTCGGGATTTGCTGGATTAAGCATATATGTCCCTTTTATCTGTTTATTGTAATCTCCTACCCTCAATTCTTTAATCAGCTCATTATCTTTGTCATAAATCTTAATAATTTTGCCTTTATTAATCAGCATATTTTTTAAAGAATCTTTTTTTGATTTTAGAACCGGTTTGCTTATTTTGGTTTCTGTAAGAAGTTGATACAGTTTTTTTACAGCTTCCTTGTTTGCAGGATATTTTCCGTCAACAGTCCAATTTTTATTTTGTTTTGTCAAAACTACTTTTTCGGAGTTTTGTATTATCTCTATTTTTGAGACTTCAGAGATATTTTTAACGGTAAACAGACCTGATGTAATATTATTTTTATTGCCCGGCTCGAGTATAAAAATTATTCCGGCAACAATTGTTATCAAAAAAATTGCAACAGAAATTATTTTTTTTCTTTTCGACATATCCGATTATCTTAAATTATTTTATTTTAGACTTACACTAACGGAACGACCGGATTTTATAATAAAGTGACGTTCTTTTGACATTGAAGTCATCTTAATTCCGGCAGGACGATAAACGGCAATGTAATGCCCGGGTTGTAAGTAAACACTTTTCAGGGTTATTTGATTCAAATCATCTGCAAATTTAACATCACCTTTTTCAACTTTATAAATTCCTCCGTAACCTTTTGAAGGCAGATAAATATTCGCCAGTCCGGGTTGTTTTATTTTTACGGAGGTTGTTTTACTTTGATTTATTTTTATATTATTTATATAAATTCTGGGTTTACTCAAAATTTCAATATCATAAGTTCCGGTAAGATATTTTACGGGCTCAAAAATTTCCTGAACATTAAGAGTTTCCGTATTTCCGTGTTTCCTGACTATACATTTTACACCCTTAAGTTCAAGACCTCTTTCTTGAATTATATTAAGTTTACCTTGCGGAGTTTTTGCCGTAATTTTGTTGTGTATTCCTTCTTTTATTACGATATTTTCCTTTATAA
>JALSMF010000038.1 GCA_026987795.1 Bacteroidales bacterium | reverse complement strand
AATTACAAAAATCCTTCTTTAAACGATTTGTTCTGGATACCCGGCGGAAACCCGGACTTAAGACCCGAAAAAAGCTTTTCCGGAGATTTTAATCTTAATTATAAAATATCAGATAAAAATAATCTTAAACTTGAAAGTGATATAAACGGATATATCTCACATATAAATGATTGGATAATTTGGATGCCGGGCGACTTTCAATATTGGC
The DNA here is from genome assembly GCA_026987795.1 of Bacteroidales bacterium. Taxonomy (GTDB): domain Bacteria; phylum Bacteroidota; class Bacteroidia; order Bacteroidales; family JAADGE01; genus JAADGE01. The sequence goes on along the minus strand of JALSMF010000038.1, from coordinate 4,336 downwards.
GAGCCGAAAATATAAAAAAAGTATTTGCAAGAGGATTTGAATTTTCGTTGTCCGGAAAATATAATCTTAAAAAACTTAAAACTCACTTTAAAATAAATTATTCTTACACAAAAACAACAAACGAAACCGATAAAGGCGACATTGCAGATGCTTCATACGGAAAACAACTGATTTATATACCGCTGCACAAGGCTAATGCTTTGCTTAATGTCAGATATAAACGAAATTATATCAGATTTTCGCACGTTTATACAGGCGAACGCTTTACAAGCTCATCAAATGAAGATATAAGACACAGGCTGCCGGCTTATAATATTGAAGACCTTACTGTCGGAAAAAAAATTAATATAAAAAACATAAAAGCAGATATTCAGATAAAAATTAAAAATTTACTGAATGCAGACTATCAGGAAATACTTTGGAGAGCTGTGCCGGGCAGACAATTTTTTATAAGTTTAAAAATAGAAATTTAAAATATGAAATTTAAAATTAAAAAACGTTTATATATTCCATCTCTTTTGTTTATGCTGATTTTATTCGGCATATCGTGCAAAAAAACACTGCCGCCCGAAATTGTCGAATATAAAAAATCAAAAGGCGTATTTATATGCAATGAAGGCAATTTTACTTACGGAAATGCCTCCTTATCTTTTTACGAACCCGAAACCGAAACAGTAAGCAATAATATATTTTATAATGCAAATAATTTTCCGCTCGGAGATGTTTGTATGTCGGCAACAATTAAAGATTCGCTGATATTTTTAGTAATAAATAATTCCGGAAAAATTTCTGTCATTAATACAAAAACTTTTAAACACGAAGCCACCGTTACCGGTCTTACATCGCCCAGATATATTTTAATGATTTCAAATACAAAAGCCTATATAACAGATTTATATGATAAAAATATAACAATAATAAATCCCGAAACTTTTCAAAAAACAGGCTCTGTATTTATAGGAAACGGAACAGAACAAATTGTAAGATACAAAAATACGGCATTTGTAACAGGATGGTCATATAATAATAAAGTGTATAAAATAGACATTGATACGGATAAATTAGTCGACTCTCTGACTGTTACAAAACAACCCAACAGCATTGTTCTTGATAAAAATAATAAGCTTTGGGTTTTGTCTGACGGAGGATTTTCGGGGATACCCGGCGGACAGGAAATACCGGCATTAACAAAAATTGATGCCGAAACTTTTAATATTGAAAAAATTATTAATTTTCCGTCAACGGAAACATCTCCTTCGCGACTTTCCCTTAACGGAACAAGAGATACACTGTATTTCATAAACGGTTCTTGGGGCGGAACAGCAGATACTGAAAAAGGTATTTTCAGAATGTCCGTTAATTCGGAAAACCTGCCGACTGCTGCATTTATACCTCAAAATGAAAAACTTTTTTACGGCTTAGGAATAGACCCCGTAACTTCCGGTATTTATGTTTCGGATGCAAAAGACTATATACAAAAAGGCATTATATATTACTACAAACCTGAAGGAACACTTCAAGACTCTTTTAAAACAGATATAATCCCTTCGTATTTTTGTTTCAAACCGTAAATGATTTATACCGGCGAACCTGACAGCGGTTATGTTGAAGTATTTGACGGGACAAATTGGATATGGTTAAAAAGTTATCATACTGATTCTCCTTCTGATTTGCCTGAAACAGACATTATTGATGTTACTGCTTATGCTGCGGGAAATGCAAATTTTAAAGTACGTTTTGGTTATTTAGCTGATTTTAAGTGGTATTTTGAAGTAAGTAAGGTTGAATTGGCTACAGGCTTCTACAATGTAACTTTTAATTGCAATATTAACGACTCTATTACAAGCGGATATTTTACGGCAGGAACTGACACCTTAAGTGTAACCGGAAGTTTTGCCGGTTGGACAGAACCCGGAACCGATGCGTCTTTATTTATGACAGATACTGACAGTGACGGTATTTACACATATACTACTGTATTAGCAAACGGTTCCTATGAATATAAATATTTTAAAAATGCCGGATGGGCAGGCGGAGAGTGGGATGGTAGTCCTAACAGAACCTTTACTGTTGCAGATGCCGATTTAACAATAAATGATGTTTTTGGTAATATTAGTGCAGATGTCAATCAAATACAAAAAGACGGAATTAAAGTATTCCCGAATCCTTCAAACGGTATTTTGAATATCAATGTTGAAAATAATTATAATCTTGAAGTATTCGATATTACGGGAAGAGTTATTAACACAAGAACTTTAACCGGAAATACAACACTAGAATTAAATAGCGCAGGTGTTTATTTTTTACGTTTCTCAAACAAAAAAGGCTCTTACACACAAAAAGTTATTGTAAGATAGTATTCCGAAAAATGTATAAAGAAGGAGGGATGTCAATTATCCCTCCTTTTTTAATCTGCAGATTAAAAAATTACATCCTCTCAATCAACCCTTCAATAATCTTTGTCATTTTAGGTTCAACATCTCCGGCAACGTCCTGAACTTCTTCGTGTGTAGTTTCTCCTTCAGGATCTGACGGCTCACTTACGTTTGTTATTACCGACATACCGAAAATTTTCATTCCCTGATGATGTGCAACAATTACTTCCGGGACAGTTGACATTCCTGTTGCATCTGCGCCGAAAATCCTGAACAAGCGATATTCGGCAGGTGTTTCTAAAGTAGGACCGGAACTGCCGATATAAATTCCTTTTTGCACGCTTATTCCGTTGTCGTTTGCAATTTTTTCGGCAATTTTAATATATTCCGCATTATAAACTTTACTCATATCAGGAAATCTAACGCCTAATTCACTGAAATTTTTTCCCCTCAAGGGATGTTCCGGAAAATTATTTATATGATCAGTTATTATCATCATATCACCTTGTTTAAAATCAGGATTTAACCCTCCCGCAGCATTCGAAACTATCAGTTTTTTTACGCCTAAAAAGTGCATTACCCTTATCGGAAATGTAACTTCTTTCATATCGTAACCTTCATAATAATGAAATCTTCCCTGCATTGCAACAACATTTTTTCCGGCAAGTTTTCCGAAAACCAGTTGTCCCGAATGCCCTTCAACCGTAGAAACAGGAAAATTCGGAATGTCTTGATATTTTACTTTTACGGCATTTTCAATTTTATTTCCGAATCCGCCTAAACCGCTGCCGAGAATAACGGCAACTTCGGGTCGATTTTTGATTTTTGATTTTAAAAAATCAGCTGTGTCCTTAATTTTACCTAACATATTTTATGTATTTTCAGTTTTTAATCAATTCAGAGCGTAAATATAATAATTTCTTTCGTACGGCTGATAATAAATTTTATACGATTTCCGGAACTTTATATATCGGCATAATAAGATATATCACTTGATTTTCTTAAAATGAGACTATTTTTATTAATTTTGGAAATTGAATTTAAATATATTTTTTCTGAAAAAACGTCAATAATGTTTAGTCTAACATCTTAAATTCCAAATCTTATGTCTGACATTTCAAAGCTTAAATCTATTAAAAAATACCAACCCGAAAATCACATCAGAATTGTAACCGCCGCATCGCTTTTCGACGGGCATGATGCAGCCATTAACGTTATGCGAAGAATTATTCAAAGTTCAGGTGCCGAAGTTATTCACTTGGGACACAACCGCTCGGTGCAGGAAATCGTAGATTGTGCCGTGCAGGAAGACGTGCAGGCAATAGCCATAACATCGTATCAGGGCGGACATATTGAGTTTTTTAAATACATGTATGACCTTTTGCAGGAAAAAGGACGACAGGAAATAAAAATTTTCGGCGGAGGCGGAGGTGTTATTCTTCCTGAAGAAATAAAAGAACTTCAAGATTACGGAATTACACGCATATACTCGCCCGATGACGGACGTGAAATGGGCTTGCAGGGAATGATAAATGATTTACTCGAAAAATCCGACTTCCCGGTTTCAGTTGATGATATTCACGACATCAAGAAATTAAAAAACAGAGATATTAATACAATCGCTCGATTAATAACTGCTGCAGAATGCTATAATAATAAGATTTCTAAATATTTAGAGGAAATCCGTAAAATTGCTTCCGAAAAGAAAACACCCGTTCTCGGAATTACCGGAACCGGAGGGAGCGGAAAATCTTCGCTTGTTGATGAACTTGTCAGACGATTTTTGGAAGATTTTGACGATAAAACCATTGCCATAATCTCTGTTGACCCCTCAAAACGAAAAACCGGAGGTGCATTGCTCGGCGACCGTATCCGCATGAACAGCATTAATAATGAGCGAGTTTATATGCGTTCGCTGGCAACACGTCAGGCAAATCTTTCGCTGTCGCCTTATGTGCATG
>JALSMF010000037.1 GCA_026987795.1 Bacteroidales bacterium | reverse complement strand
CGGAACATTTCTACTCCTGTAACTACAGATTTCATTTTTTCAGCACCGAGTCCGATAATTTGAACTTCGTCTCCGGTATGAATAACACCTGTTTCTATTCTTCCTGTTGCAACAGTTCCTCTTCCTGTAATTGAAAATACGTCTTCAACCGGCATTAAGAAAGGTTTGTCAACATCTCTTGGAGGCAACGGAATCCACTCATCGACAGCATCCATCAGTTCCATTACTTTTTCTTCCCATTTAGGCTCTCCGTTAAGTGCTCCAAGTGCCGAACCGAGAATAACCGGAGTATTTTCACCGTCATATTCATAGAAATCGAGTAATTCTCTCATCTCCATTTCAACGAGTTCAAGTAACTCAGGGTCATCAACCATATCAACTTTGTTGATAAATACAACAATTTTAGGAACGTTCACCTGACGTGCCAATAAAATGTGTTCTCTTGTTTGAGGCATAGGACCGTCGGTTCCTGCAACAACGATAATTGCACCGTCCATTTGGGCGGCTCCTGTTACCATGTTTTTAACATAGTCGGCGTGACCGGGACAGTCAACATGAGCATAGTGTCTTTTTTCTGTTTCATACTCAACGTGAGCTGTATTGATTGTAATACCTCTTTCTTTTTCTTCGGGGGCATTATCAATTGAGTCAAAATCTTTAACTTCTGATAATCCTTTTTTGCTTAAAACTAAAGTAATAGCAGCAGTTAAAGTCGTTTTTCCGTGGTCAACGTGACCGATGGTTCCAATATTTACGTGTGGTTTGGACCTATCAAATTTTTCTTTAGCCATGATTATTTATTATTATAAAAGTGATTGAAAAATATTTTCGTTTTACGTTTTTAATTATTTTTGTTGTTATCAGTAAAAATAAACAGAAAGAGAGCCGATGATGAGAATTGAACTCATGACCTCTTCCTTACCAAGGAAACGCTCTACCCCTGAGCTACATCGGCAACTAAAAAAAAGAGCGGAAGACGAGGCTCGAACCCGCGACCTGCAGCTTGGAAGGCTGCCGCTCTACCAACTGAGCTACTCCCGCTTTTTTTATTTATCTTTTTTTGATTATGTGGGGGGAGGAGGATTCGAACCTCCGAAGGCTGTGCCAACAGATTTACAGTCTGCCCCGTTTGACCGCTCCGGAATCCCCCCTAAAATCAAAAAAAGAGCCGATAGACGGATTCGAACCGCCGACCGGCTGATTACAAATCAGCTGCTCTGGCCAACTGAGCTATATCGGCAATCTTTTCTCTTTTTAGAGATAAATTATTTCCTTTTAGAACTATTCGATTTTCATTGTGTTTAAAAAACTGCTCTCGAAAATCGGGTTGCAAATTTAAGGAATAAAAATTTATTAAACAAAATGTTTTTTATTTTTTTTTATGAACGAAGTTTTTCTTTATGTTTTTTTACTTGTTTTTCTAATGCATCTACAACAGAATCAACAGCTTCCTCAAATGTAAGAGCATCCTTTTCTGCAAAAAGTTCATTACCCGGAACTTCTAAAATTATTTTGGCTTCTTTATTATCCGTAAATTTCTTTTTTGATTTGTTGAAATTAAGAGTTACTTCCGAGCGTATAATTCCGTCAAAATATTTATCGAGCTTGCTGACTTTATTTTTTACAAACTCTACCAATTTTTTGTCAGCATCAAAATTTGTTGTTTTAATATTAATATCCATAGTATTTTATTTTTTTGCTCTCGGATGAGCTTGTTTATAAATTTTATTTAACTTTTCAAAAGTATTATGTGTATAAATTTGTGTTGCAGACAGATTTGCATGCCCGAGAAGCTCTTTTACGGCGTTTATGTCTGCACCGTTATTTAATAAATGTGTTGCATATGTATGCCTTAATGTATGAGGACTTCTTTTCTTTTGCGTACTTATAAGACCTATATATTTATTTACCGTTCTGTAAACTAAATTCGGGTATATTTTATTTCCTTTTTTTGTTATGAAAAAATACTCGTTATTATTATTTAATACCTCATTTCTTAAAATAAGATACTTATTTATAACGTCTGACAGGTTATCAGGAAACGGAATTATTCGCTGTTTATTTCTTTTACCCGTTACTTTTATATTTTTTTTTCTTGTATCAACATCTTTAAGTAAAAGATTTATGAGCTCAGCACGCCTGATACCCGTTCCGTACAGCATTTCTACCATAAGACGGTTTCTTACGCCTTCAAAATTATCGGAAAAATCAATACCGGTTTGCAAAATGTCCATTTTTTCCTCCGAAATGAATCCCGGAAGTTTTTTTTCGGTTTTCAATCGGGTAATTTTAAGTACCGGGTTGAACGTTATAAGTTTTTCTCTCAATAAGAAATTATAAAAAGACCTTAGGGTTGAGAGTTTTCGATTTACGGTTTTGGAAGATAAACTTTGAGAAGACAAAAATGCTATCCATTTTCGAATAGTCTTATAGTCGGAAACTATCTCGCTTTCTGATTCAGTTAAGTTATTACTGATACAAAATGAATAAAAGTCATTTAAATCTGTTGCATAAGAATTTACGGTATGGGGAGAATATTTTTTTTGATATTCAATATATTTTAAGAATTGCTTCTTATGCATTCAGTAAGGTGTTTTTTAATGTAAATTTAACATTTACAAAGAGGAAGAAAACTTTCTTGAATACAAAAAGCAGACAAGAAAGTTTTTTTAAGTTTTTTTAAGTTTTTTACTCGTTTGCTTCTCTCCTTAATTGCTCAACATATCGGGCTTTTATAAGTTGCTGACGTCTTAAAACCGAGGGTTTTAAAAACTCTTTTCGTCTTCTGACTTCTTTTATAATCCCTGTACTGTCAGTTTTTCTTTTTAATCTTTTTAAAGCTCTTTCAATGCTTTCGCCTTCTTTAACGGGTATTTTAATCATATAATTACTCTTTTTTAAATATTTATATTTAGAATTTTGGAACGGCAAAAATATCAATTAGTATAAAAATAAAAAATTTATTTTATAAAAACAAGTCTTTTATTATAATTATTTTGTTAAAAAATGTTATCAGAGAGTTAAATTACTTGCTATTATAATTTTACATCGTAAAATATTAATCTAAAACTTTTCTTGCAATTACTAATTTTTGAATTTCGGATGTTCCCTCTCCTATTTGTAACAGCCGCTGATCTCTGTAAAATCGTTCTATCGGATAGTCTTTCATTAAACCGTATCCGCCGTGAATTTGAACAGCATCATCGGCAACTTCTTTTGCTATTTCGGAACAATAAAGTTTTGACATTGCGGCTTCTTTTGCAAAAGATTTTCCGGCATCTTTAAGCCAGCAAGCTTTATATAAAAGAGTTCTAGCCAGTTCAACTTTAGTAGCCATATCCGCCAATCGGAATGAAATTGCCTGAAATTTAGAAATCGGCTTTCCGAATTGTTTTCTTTCTTTTGAATATTGCACAGCCATTTCAAGGGCACCCTGAGCTAAACCGAGTCCCATCGCAGCAATTGACAATCTTCCGTTATCTAATGTACTCAACATTATTTTTGAACCCTGTCCTATTTTTCCGAGAATATTTTCTTCGGGAACTTCGCAGCTGTCAAAATATAATTCCGCCGTATCAGATGCCCGCCACATCATTTTTCCGTGCATGGGAATTTGAGTAAATCCGGGTGTTCCTTTTTCTACAATAATCGTCGTAAATATTTTTTTTCCGTCTTTAACACCTGACACTGTTTGCACGGAAGCTCCTGCCGCCAATTCGGATGCACCGTTTGTAATAAATATTTTGGAACCGTTAATAACCCACTTACCGTCAACGAGTTTTGATGTTGTTTTTGTGCCTCTTGAATCCGACCCGGCATCGGGCTCGGTAAGCCCGAAAGCCCAAAGATGTTCACCGTTACAAAGTTTCGGCAAATATTTCATTTTTTGTTCTTCGGTTCCGTAATAATACAAAGGTCCGATACCGAGCGAGTTATGTGCCGCCAAGGTTGCTGCCTGCGAACTGTCAACCCGAGCAAGTTCTTCTACGGCGATGATATATGAAAGCGTATCAAGTCCTTGTCCGCCGTATTTTGGGGGTAAATACATTCCGAAAAGACCGAGTTCGCCCATTTTCTTTGTAAGTTCAACAGAAAATTGTCCTTTTTCATCTAATTCCTGTGCTACCGGTTTTATTTCTCTTTCGGCAAAATCTCTTACTGTTTGCCTTATTAATTTTTGTTCTTCGGATAAATCGAAATTCATTTTAAATATACGTTTTTATTATATGAAAAGGAAAAGTAAGAATTATTTGTGATTATGATATGTAAAGATAAGAATTATAAAATAAAAAACAGAAAAAAATTAATATTTCAATTACTTAACTTTCAAATAAGGACTTATCCTGTCGTATACTTCTTTTGAAATTATTTTTTTATTAATTAAATCTTCAAGTTGTTTATATGCTCCGTTTTTATTTCTGTAATCAAGGATTTTTTTTGCTTCTTCGTAAGAAATGTAAGGATGCCTGCCGAGTTCGGAAACTTCGGCAAAATTTACGTTTATTTTTTCAAGTTTAGTTTTATCGATAACGATATCATCGGCTACTTTATCGAAATATTCTT
>JALSMF010000036.1 GCA_026987795.1 Bacteroidales bacterium | reverse complement strand
ACAATTTTATTATTCTTAAAAACGGCAAAATTTTACGGCAGCAAGCATGTTAAATATTTTGGTAAGAAGTTGAAAAAAACACTAATTTCGTTGCTTATTTTTGCTTAACTATGTCGAAAATTATTGCGGTAATAAGAAATTATAAAAATATCGGTTTGATAATTACTCCGTATTTTTATAAAAAAACTAATAAATATTTTATAGAAATTACGGAAGTTGCTACTCCGGAAACAGCCGAAAAAAGTAAAGAAAAAATATCGGAAGAAGAATTAAGAATAATAAAATCCGCCGATGCCTACTCCGACAGGAATCTTTCAAAGATATTTTCAAAAAAGGTTAAATCTCATGATTTTTTTAAAACTCTTACAGAAGAAGATATAAAAAACAGAATACGACCTTTTATAGAAAAACAGCTCATTAAAATAACGGAGAAAACAGAAAAATCTGATGTTAAGCTGTATTTTAAAAAAGGCAAATTCAGCACTTTATACGAAGAAGATTTAATAAAAACAGAACCCGAAACGGCAAAAACCGTATTCAATATATCAAAAGAAGAAAAAGGAACAAGGTATTCTCTGTCTGTTTATCATAAAAATAAAGATATTACTCTTTACGGTAAAGATGCTGTTATACTTACCGATAATCCTTGCCTGCTTATTTTAGACAAAAAACTTTTGAAGTTTAACGATATTGACGGAAAAAAATTAAAACCCTTTTTTCTGAAGAAAGAAATTCTGATACCGAAACATCTTGAAAGAAAATGGTTCAAAACATTTGCCGTTCCTTCCTTTAAAAAATTTAACATAAATCCGTCGGGTTTTAATTTAACTGAAATAAAAACAGAATTTAAAACTCTGCTTTCTGCCGAAAAAGACTGGAAAGGCGATTATGCTTTTATGCTTTTTTTTAACTACGGCGAAAATAAATATCAATACGGACTAAAATATGACGCAAAAATAGAGTTTAACGAAAAAGATTTTTCATTTATAAAAAAAATAAGAGATACAGAAAAAGAAAGGCAGGTTGTTGAGTATTTAAAAAGTAACGGATTGCAGGAGTATAACGAAGGAATTTTTAAAATAAAATATAACGGACAAAATAAAAGAGAACAAAAGAACAAAACAATAATTTGGCTGAAAGAAAATATAGAAAAACTCAGGAATTACAATATTGAAATAAAACAGAACTTTTTTAACAAAAAATATTTTACCGAAAACATTAATCTTGACATTAAAGCAACAGGTAATAAAGATTGGTTTGACATTTACGGAACCGTTACTTTCGGTAAATTTTCCGTACCTTTTATCAGTCTTAAAAATAATATTTTAAGTAATAATCCCGAATTTATGCTTCCGAACGGGACTATTGCAATAATTCCGGACGAATGGTTTTCAAAATACGGAGATTTATTTTTGTCGGCTGACGAGAAAAACGACAAACTTAAAATAAGTAAAGCCAGATTTGATATTTTTGAAAAAACAGAAATTAAAGGTATTGAAAAATCGTATAAAGAAAAATTCATAAAACTTTTAAATTTTTCCGAATATAATGCAAAAATTCCCGAAAACATAAATGCCGAACTGCGGTCTTATCAAAGAGAAGGCTTTAAAAGAATGAAATTTTTGAGAGATGCCGGTTTCGGAATATGCCTTGCCGATGATATGGGGCTGGGTAAAACTCTTCAGATAATAACATTACTTCAAGATACGATAAATATCAGAAAAAAAGACAAAAATAATTATTCCGAAAACAAAGAAGCGACAGAGCAATTAAGCCTTTTTGATACGACAGAACCCGAAGGGAAAGTATATAAAGGCAAAGCAAGTTTAGTAATAATGCCGGTTTCATTAATTCATAACTGGAACAACGAAATACGAAAATTTGCTCCCGAACTGAAAGTATTGCAATACAAAGGAGCCGACAGGCATAAACATATCGGGAATTTTGATAAATATGACATTATACTTGCAGGCTATGCCACCGTAAGAAACGATATTGAACTAATTGAAGACTATGATTTTCTTTATCTTATTTTAGATGAAAGCCAATTTATAAAAAATTCAGATTCAAAAACATATAAGGCAGTTATAAACCTGTCGTCAGATTTTAAGGCTGTTATGACAGGAACACCTGTTGAAAATTCTTTATCGGATTTATGGTCGCAAATGAACTTTATAAATAACGGAATGCTGGGAGATAAGAAATTCTTTAAAGAAGTGTTTTTAAACCCCGTAGAAAAAGAAAATGACGAAATTTCAGAAAAAAAATTAAAGTCAATTATAAGTCCTTTCATAATAAGAAGGACTAAAAACGAGGTGGCAAAAGACTTACCCGAACTTACGGAGCAGGTTATTTATTGTGTGTCTGACGAAAAACAAAAATCAATTTACGAAACAGAAAAATCAAAAATAAGAAATATCCTGCTTGAAATTAAAGAAAACAAAAAAGACAAAAAAAATGTGTCGGCAGAAATATTAGCTGCTCTTATGAAGTTAAGACAAATTGCAAATCACCCTGTTCTTTCCGATAAAAATTATGACGGAGAATCCGGAAAGTTTAACGAAGTTATACGAAATATTGAAAATCTTATATCCGAGAACCATAAAGTCTTGATTTTTTCATCGTTTGTTAAACATCTTGACTTGTTTGCCGACTATTTTCATAAAAACAACATAAAATATTCACTTCTTACCGGACAGACAAAAAACAGGGAAGAAACAGTGGCAGAGTTTCAAAGCAATAAACAGAATAAAGTGTTTTTAATTTCGATAAAAGCAGGAGGAACAGGTTTAAATTTAACTGAAGCTGACTATGTATTTATTCTCGACCCGTGGTGGAACCCTGCAGTTGAGAAACAAGCCGTTAACAGAGCTCACAGAATAGGTCAGAGGCGTAATGTTATGGTTTACAGGTTTATATCCGAAAATACCGTAGAGGAAAAAATTATGAATCTGCAAAGTAAGAAGTCCGAACTTGCAAAAATTATTACCGGAGATAATCCTCTCGGCAAACTGTCGGAAAAAGAACTAATGAGTTTTTTTGAATAATGGTTTATCAAACAACCATCAAATTACAACCTCTTACATCCGAATTGTCAAACCTGCCGAGTACTTCAAAGGAGTTGTCGGAATGCAGTTTGCCCAAATCTTTGGTTTCTATAAACGAGCAGGAATAAATATTTGCCAAATCAATGATATTTATGCCTCCGGATTTTCCTTGCGGAAGCAAATCGAAAGGGTCGTTGGTGTCGCGTATCAAAATTTTCATCCAAGCGGGTGTTTTGTATCTGTTTTCGGTTTTTGCGTATGCCTGTGAAAGAAGTTCGGTCATTCCGTATTCCGAGTGTATGTGTTTCAGCCCGCTTGCCGATTTTAAAATGCCGTGCAGTTCTTCTCTTACAATTTCTTTTTTTCGCCCTTTCATACCGCCGGTTTCAATAATTGTCGTGTGGCTTAATTTTATTTTATATTGCTCAAAAAAATCGATTAAAGCATAGCTTACGCCGAAAAGTATTGATTTTTGCCTGGTTTTTTCCAGTTCCGAAAGTTTGTTTGCCAAATCTTTATGGTTATAAAGATAAAAATCGTTATCCGGTTTGCCGGAAATTTGCATTAATTTTTGCACCATATAAATCAGCGAAGAACTTCCCTGTTCAGAATAGGAGGGAAGAAGTGCCAGAAGAACGTAATTTTCCGGTTTACCGTAAAACTGTTTAAAGGTTTCGGTAAAACTTTTTTCATAAATGCTTAAATCGGTGATGTGATGTTCGCTGCGTGTTATTCCGCTTGTTCCGCTACTGCGAAAAACGGTTTGTATTTCCTTGTCGGAAGAAAGAATTTTGTGTGTTTTAAAAAAATCAATCGGCAAAAAAGGAATTTGCGAACAGTGTTTTATTTTTGAAATGTCGGTATTCAGTTTTTCAATATAGTTTCGGTAAATTTGATTGTTTGTGTATTGAAAATTAAAAATTTTAAGGGCAATTCTGTTAAAATCACTTTCATTTTTAATTGAGAATATTTCGGGAATGTTTATTTTCATTTTGCAAAAGTATGAAAATAATATCAGACTTTCCAAGTCTTCAAGACTTGGAAAGTCTTTTTAAAACTACTCCGTTATCAAATTATAAGCTCCTTTTGTAAGGTAAACTTTACTTGTGTCGTTTGTTATAATTTCCGTAAAGCCGTTTGCAGAATTTCCGGTTTTTATCTCTTTTTTCGTAAAATAGTAACTTTCGTTATCTTTTTTTACCAAAGTTAAAACATAAGTCTTATTCTCTGTTTTTACGATTGCCGCATCGGGCAATGCAGGTTTCAAAGTTTCGGAAGCGATAATATCAACATTCACAAACATATTTTCCGCCAAATTTTCAAGGTCTTTTTCATCCGTTTTTGCATAACATTTAATTGTTTTCGAGGCAGGGTCAACCGATTTTCCGGTTAAAGTAATTTTACCTTTATATTTTTTATTTTTATTGTCGGAAGTAAAAAATGTTACTATATCGCCCGGTTTTACAGAGGAAATATTTTTTTCGAAAACATAAAACTCCAATTGCATTTCGGCAAGGTTAATCAGTTCAAACAAATTATCGCCTTCGCTTACCGATTGT
>JALSMF010000035.1 GCA_026987795.1 Bacteroidales bacterium | reverse complement strand
AAGCTCTTACTCTCGATTTTTTCGGGCTTAACGATTTTTCAGAAGAATTTTTCAAAGAAATAGGTGCCGTAAAATACCCTTGGTATAAAATAAAACTTTAAAATCTACTTTCCGTTTATTTTCATTTTGTGCGGTTTAATCATCCTTTCCGGAGAAAGAATTTCTTTAAGTTCGTCTTCCGTAAGCAATCCTCTTTCCAAAGTTAAATCATAAACGCTTTTGCCTGTTTCCAGAGCTTCCTTAGCAATACTGCTGCTGTTTTCGTAACCTATAACCGGATTTAATGCTGTAACAATACCTATGCTGTTTCTGACCATTTGCTCAAGATGCTCCTTATTTGCAGTAATTCCGTTTATTGTTTTATGTCTTAAAATTGTCATTGCATTTCTCAGCATTTCCATAGATTCAAACAAACTCTGAACAATAACCGGTTCCATCACATTTAGTTCGAGCTGACCGGCTTCAGCAGCCATAGTAACGGTTAAATCGTTGCCTATAACCTTAAATGCCACCTGGTTAACAACTTCAGGAATAACAGGATTTACTTTTCCGGGCATAATAGACGAACCCGGCTGAACGGCAGGTAAATTAATTTCATTTAATCCTGCTCGCGGTCCGGAAGAAAGCAGTCTTAAATCGTTCATTATTTTTGATAATTTTATCGACAGCCTTTTTAATGCCGACGAAAACATTACAAAAGAGCCTGTATCTTGTGTCGCTTCTACAAGATTATCTGCAAGAGTTATATCTAATCCGCTTATTTTTCTCAGGTATTTTATAACAACTTTGCTGTATCTCGGGTCAGAATTTATGCCTGTTCCTATTGCCGTTGCACCCATATTTACTTTTAGCATTAAGTCAGAGTTCAGTCTTATGCGTTCGGTTTCGTCTGCCAATGTTGTAGCATAAGCATCAAATTCCTGACCAAGTGTCATCGGCACGGCATCCTGCAATTGAGTTCGCCCCATCTTTAAAATATTTTTGAACTCTTTTCCTTTTTCTCTGAATGATTCAATAAGCAGTTTCAGTTCTTTTATTAATGTTACACTGCTGTTTTTTAATGCAATTTTTACTGCGGTAGGATAACTGTCGTTTGTTGATTGTGAAAGGTTTACGTGATTATTGGGGTGACAGAACTCATATTGTCCTTTTTCTTTCCCCATATATTCGAGTGCCAAATTTGCAATAACTTCGTTGGCATTCATATTTGTTGAAGTTCCGGCACCTCCTTGTATCATATCTACAACAAAATGTTTTTTGTGCTTACCCTTTAAAAGCTCATCACAGGCAAAAACTATTGCATCTTTTAATTCGTCCGATAACAGTCCGAGTTCGTTATTTGCAAGTGCCGCTGCTTTTTTAACAATTGCAAATGCTTCAATAATTGACGGAAAGAAACTTATGTTAATACCGGAAATATTAAAATTTTCCCTCGCTCTTAATGTCTGAATACCGTAATAAAACTCATCCGGCACATTTCTGTATCCGAGTAAATCGTGTTCTTTACGTGAACGTCCCGAAACATACTGAGCACCTACGTTAATCATACGTGCAGCGGCATGGCTCATTCTGCGGGAAATTATATGTGCTATTTCAGTAAAAATTTTAACGGCAATACTTCCTTTTTCCTCAAGAAGTTTTTTAAGCTCTTCTGCAGATATAACATAAAGTTCTGTATCAGAAAGTGTTTTTGCGGAAGTAGAATGAGGCGAGTCGTCAACAACGGCACCTTCTCCGATAAAATCATACTTTTGAAACTGTGTAATATTGGTAATATTTCCGAAAACACTTTTTTTATAAAGCAAAACCGAGCCTTTCTTTACCAAAAAGATTTCTTTACGTTCAAAGTTTTCTTCAAATAAAATTGTATCTTTTTTATAAGTCTTCTTTTCGGTTATTTTAATAATATCATCTAATTCATTATCTGCAAACTTCCTGAAAAGTTCTATTTTTTTTAGAAATGATTTTAGTTTACCGTTCTCCATTTTTAGAAAATTTAGTGTAATAAAAGTGTAAATTAAAAATAATTTTACGGTTTAAAATATTTTTTTTAACGATTTTTTATTTTTTAACTTTATCATTTAAAAAATATTAAAATATGGTAAAGAAATCGATTGTATTGTTCCTTGTTTTATTCTGTATTTTTACCGATACCGCAAATTCTCAAAATGAAGAAATCAACAATTTGAAACAGAAATTATCCGAAACACCGGATGATTCCGTAAAATGTTTTATATTAAAAGATATTGCAAGTGCCTATATCTATGAGAACCCCGACTCGGCTTTTTATTATGCCGATAAAGCATTAATATGTTCTGAGAAACAAAAATATTATAAAAATGCAGGTGATTCTTACAAATTAAAAGGAATTGTAAGTATAATGAGAGGAGATAATAAAAATGCCGAAAAATATTTTAAGTTATCTTATAAATATTTTAAAATGCTTAATAAGGATTATGATAAATATCGTGCTATGTACTATATGAATATGAATATTCTTTACATTAAACAACCGGATTATTCAAAAGCATTACTGTATGTTGACAGTGCAAGGGCAATACTTGAAAATAAAAACGACTCCTTAAGTATCTCAAATTTGGCAAAATTATATTCAAATAAATCTGTAATACTGAATGACAAGGGATTTTTTAAAGAGGCTGTTGAGTATAACCTGAAAGCTGTTAAATTAAAAGATAAGATAGGAGAAGATAACCTGAAAGAAACAAATTATTTGAATATAGGTAATTCTTTCGGGTATCTCGGAGAATATGACAAAGCAATAAAATACTTTTTTTTGGCAAAAGATGCAGCTCAAAAAAAACAAAATAATTATATTCTGATAAAGGCATTAAATAATCTTGCTTCTATGTACAGTCATAAAAAGGAATATGAGAAATCCATCAAAATAAATTTAGAACTAATTGATTTCCTGGACCGTATGCATACAGAGAACAAAAAAGTTTTGGCTTATATAACTATCTCGCAATCGTATGATATGCTCGGAAAAATAAAAAAGGCTGAAGAGTTTTTTCAAAAAGCATTAATAACTGCCGAAAGATGTAATGATGAAAGTATGAAATTACCGGCATATACAAACTACGGATTTTTCTTGGTAAAACAAGGAAAAGCAAAACAGGGAATTATCTATGCAGACAAAGCTTTAAAAATTGCAAAGAGACAAAATGTATCCGGCAGTTTGACGGATATATACGAAATCAAATACAATGCTTATGAGAAAACAGGGAGATTAGACTCTTCAATATATTTTTTAAAAAAATATTATGCATTAAAAGACAGTTTTGAAAGTGAAAGAGTAAAAAAAGATATTCACAATCTTGAGATAAAATACCAAACAGCTGAAAAAGAAAAAGAAAATCAGAAACTGCAATATGAAAACACATTACAAAAAACAAAAATTGCCGAAGAAAAGAAAATCCGAAAATTTTATTTATTTGCATTAATTTCTGCACTTATATTTATTTTAATAATACTAATTCAGCTTCGCAAAAAAGATAATGCTTACAAATTTTTGGTAAAGCGGAATAACGAGCTTACCGAGAAAGAGCAAGAACTGAAAGCTGTTAAGGAACAATTAATCCATTCGGCACTAAAAAGACGAGACCCTGTTTACGATGATGAGAAAAAAGAAGAGTTGTTAGCAAAAATAGAGAACGAATTTGATAAAAATAAAATATACAAAGAAAATATAACATTAAAAGAACTTGCGGAAAAACTTAATACCAATACAAGTTACCTTTCCGGTATTTTTAATAATGTTTATAAAAAAAGTTTTTCAGATTTTATAAATCAATACAGAATAAAAGAAGCTATAGAACTTTTTGAAAATCCTGATTTTGACAAATTTTCTACCGATGCAATAGGTCTTGAGTCCGGTTTTAATTCCGGAAAAACCTTTGTTCGTGTTTTTAAAAAGCAAATCGGAGTAACACCGTCGTATTACCGCAAACATAACAAGTAAATTTGTTTTTCAGGATTATTCCCCCGCAAACAAAAACTGCTTAATTTATAAAATGGGCATTTTTTATTTTTCTAGGGTCATTATAATTGAATAAGTTTATGGCATTAATTTAAATATTAAGCTTATGCCGAAAATTAATGTCCTCATTGCCGAAGATGATTATTTTTCTTCTTTGTTAATCAAAGAATTTTTAAAGCCTTATGATATAAATTTATTTTTCGCAAAAAACGGAGAAGATGCCGTAAAACTATGTGATAATAATAAAATTGATATTTTAATAACAGATATTATGATGCCTAAAATTAACGGTATTGATTTAATGAAAAAAATAAGAAAAAATAATCCTGAAATTAAAGTAATTGCAGAAACAGCTTACGGAACAAAAGAAAAATTAGACGAGATTAAAAAAGCAGGTTTTGATGCAGTTGTTGTAAAGCCGTATAAAAAGGAAGATTTTCAAAATACGTTTCAGAATATTCAGAAAATTCTGAAAGTAATTAAAAATAATTATTCGATACTAATTTGAAAATATCCGGTTTTTTTCAAATCTAAAATTTTATCCTTACCTGAAATTTCACTTCTGATTTATTACTTCCCTGTATCTCATCATAACCGGAGCCTATTACATCTCTGTCAGCATAA
>JALSMF010000034.1 GCA_026987795.1 Bacteroidales bacterium | reverse complement strand
ATACAGGCTGCCTTAACAAGTTAACTATGAAAAATGAAAATTTAAATAATATTCATATCATCCAGAACTTTCATAACTTTTTTAACAGCTTCGGCTGAAACTTTTAAATCACTCATTTCTTTCTCATTAAGGTCAAGTTCTATAATTTCCTCAATACCGTTTTTCCCTAATACAACCGGAACACCGAGATAAATATCTTTCAGTCCGTATTCACCGTTAAGAAGAGTACAAACAGGAAAGGTTCTTTTTTCATCTTTTACGATTGCTTCAACCATTTGTGCTGCTGCTGCTCCGGGAGCGTACCATGCAGATGTTCCCATCAAGTTTACAATTTCGCCTCCGCCTTTTTTGGTTCTTTCAACTATTTCGTTTAATCTGTCTTCTTTGATATATTGAGTAATAGGAATACCGTTAACTGTTGTATATCTTGGCAAAGGAACCATTGTATCTCCGTGTCCGCCAAGCAATAATGCCTGAATATCTTTAGGCGAGGTACCCATTTCATCTGCCAAAAACGCTCTATAACGTGCAGTATCAAGAATTCCTGCCATCCCGAATACTTTGTGTGATGAGATGCCTGCCGTTTTATAGGCTGCATAAGTCATTACGTCTAAAGGATTGGAAACAATTATTATAATGGCATTCGGAGATTTTTCAAGTGATTTTTTGGTTACATCATGAACTATTTTGGCATTTGTTGAGATTAAATCGTCTCTTGACATACCCGGTTTTCGCGGAATACCTGATGTTATAACTATTACGTCAGAATCTTTTGTTTTTTCATAATCATTTGTAGAGCCGATAACTCTGGTATTAAATTGGTCGATTGCAGAAGTTTCCCACATATCAAGAGCTTTTCCTTCGGAAAGTCCTTCTTTAATGTCTATCAAGACAACTTCTTTTACAATATCTTTTCTTGCAACCGAATATGCAACGGTAGCCCCTACGTTTCCGGCACCAATAACTGTTACTTTATTCATGATAAATATTTTTTTAAATTTAACAATCTGTTTTATTCCGCTAAATTAATTGAAAAATTTTTACTTAAAACATATTTCTTAACATATCAAATTAAATAAAAACTTAAATATACAACCGGCTGTTATAATATCTTATCATAAATTTTAATATATTAAAATAAGTAGTTCAGTCCTATATACATTCCGCTGTCTCCGTCTTGTTTTTTAGCGGCAATACCGTAATCAACCGCAATAATAAAATTACTGTTAATAACAAAACGTATTCCTCCGCCGTATCCTATATGAAGGCTCTCATCCGCAAAATCTAAAGCTTCAAGTTCAGAAGCAGGAACATTTGCTGTGTCAAATTCGTAAGGTGAAGTTACTATTCCCATATCAACAAAAGCATTTAACCCGAGATAAAAATTTTGATTAAATATTACAGACTTCAGAAATTTAGAACGAAGTTCGAAGTTTCCGAATGCAAAACCGTCTCCGACAACTCTGTTTCGCAAAACACCTCTTATGTTTTTAGCTCCGCCGAGACCGTCTTTGGTCGCTTTTGAGTCAATGGTATACGGGAGCATATAAAAAGGCATTTCTCCGGATAGTTTTGACTGATAACTTAAGCGATATGCAAACGTAAGTCTGTCGGGAAAAATTGTAAAATATTGTCTGTGAGATAATAACAACCTTGTGTATGCATAATCGTTTCCGAGAAATCCCGGAGCAGAAATAATAAGAGCTTCTGACCACATTCCTTTATTAGGATTAGCTTCATTGTCCCTGGTATCATAAACTGCACCGACTTTTAAGAAAGTAATGTTTCCGCCTGAAGCTTGATCTGCGGGAATTACACCCCAATCAACGTATTTATCATACAATGTTGCTGTATCAGGCAATAAATCATCTGTTTTTCCTTCGTTTAATTTGTCTGTATCTACGGTTGAAATTTCTGCTCTGTAATGAGCTATCCCAGCTAACCAACGTAACTTTTTACCCCATTTTTCTGAAATATCACCTTGAAAATCAGCTTTCATTCTGAATAATTTTCGAGAATGGCGATAATACATCCTTGAAATATAATCACTCCCTCCGGTTAATTCGTAAGCCGAATTATAGTCTGCGTTATAACCGTTAAAACCGTAAAAATTAAGTGCCTGTTCGGTTAAATAAGCAACATCAAAAGTTACTCTTGTTTTAGGTATTAAGGTTAAGGCATCATATGTAAGCTGATTAATACCGCTTCCCTTAGTTGTTCTTGACCATTCGAGATATAAAGAGTGGTTGTAGTTAGGGTAATTACTTCCGTCTCCGTAATGATAAAGATTTACAAGTCCTCCGTATTTAAAACCTGTATCAGCATCATAAGCTACAACCGGAACCCCTCCCATACTAAACCCTGTTTTAACTTTTTCTTTTTTTAAAGAATCTTTTTGGGCAAAAATACTAAAGGATAAAAGCAATAAACCGAATAACAGAGTAAATTTTTTCATAATTTGTAAATTTAAATTTATACATAACACAAATCTAAAAAAAATATTTAATTATTCATATTTTTAATTTATTAAACGTAACTTTGAAATATAAAAAAGCAAAAAGCAATTATGAAAAAGGTATTAAAGACTTTATTGTATCTTATTATTACCGTAATCATTGCGTTTATCGTTTTTTTGATTTATGCAAGTGCAGACGATTACAAGCCTCAAGAAAAAACAAGTATTTTCACTTCAGACAATCCTGATTTACTGAGTGATACTGCCGTTTACTCTGTCTTGATTTGGAATATAGGCTATTGCGGACTCAACAAAGAAGCCGATTTTTTTTATGACGGCGGAAAAAATGTAAGACCCTACGAAGAAAAGGTAAAAGAAAACATCAGAGGTGTAAAATCTTTTCTTCAAAAAAATTCTCATAATGATTTTATACTTTTACAAGAAGTAGATTCAAACTCAAAAAGAAGTTATTATTTTAATGAATTTGATACAATTTTCAATATTTTTACCGACAGAACTTGTGTTTACGGCAAGAATTACTGCGTATTTTTTGTTCCGACACCGCTTATTGACCCTATAGGAAAGGTAAACAGCGGACTGATGACAATAAGTAAATATACACCTGAGAGTTCTTTCAGATACTCTTTCCCCGGTAATTATTCCTGGCCTGCAAACTTATTTATGCTTGACAGATGTTTTTTGGTTAATCGTTACAAACTTGTAAATAATAATGAACTGCTTATAATAAATACACATAACTCCGCTTATGATGACGGAACTCTTAAAGCTCAACAAATGACGTATTTAAAAACATTTCTGAAAAACGAATATAAAAAAGGAAATTATATTATTGTTGCAGGAGACTGGAATCAACTCCCTCCGGGTTTTAAACCTGAATTTAAAGAAAATATAGCGGATACCGTGATAAAAAACAAAATTTCACCCGATTATTTGCCCGGATGGAATTGGCTTTATGACAATACCTTACCTACAAACAGACAAGTAAATGCACCTTATAAAAAAGGCAAGACACAGACAACGGTAATTGATTTCTTATTATTATCACCTAATATAAAAGGTGTATCCGTTAAAAATATTAATACAAATTTTGAGTTTTCAGACCATAATCCCGTGACAGCCCGCTTTATTTTAAGATAAAGCTTTAACAGTGACAAAAGTTACATTTTAAAACATTCCATTGCCGTATCTTTGTGTATATTAAAAATTTAAAATATAATATTATGAAACGAAACGTAGGAAAAGCAGATAAGATTATAAGAATCTTAATTGCAGCCGTATTAGTTGCATTATACTTTACAGATACGGTAACGGGAACATTGGGAATTATTTTTTTAGCAGCAGCCGGAATTTCTTTAATAACGGCATTAATTAATTTTTGCGGTCTTTACAAACTGTTCGGCATAAATACCTGTAAAATCAAAACCGATAATTAAGTTTAAAACATTTTCTTATTTTGCGAGCATTATGTGTCAATAATGCTCGTTTTTCATTTTTATTTTATATTTTTGATAAATGTTTAACTTGTAAAATCAAAATATTAATTATGAAACGTTCAAAAAAAATATTGTTTATCTCCTTATTGATTCTGTTTTTAATTACCGTTGCCGGATTTATTTTTATAAACTCGCTAAAAAGTTCCGGGCTGCCTGATTACAATAAAGAAGTAAGATTAAAAAACTTAAAAGAAAAAGTAACGATTTACAGAGATACATACGGAATACCGCATATTATTGCCGAAAATGAAGACGATTTATACAAAGTTACCGGATATATTTCGGCACAAGACCGTATGTGGCAAATGGATTTGCTCCGCAGAGTTACCCAAGGGCGACTGTCTGAAATTTTCGGAAAAGATATGATTGAAACTGATATGATACTTCGTTCGCTGAGGATGCCCGAAAAATCAAGAAATGTATTAAAAATCATCAGTCCCGAAATGCTCAATGCTCTTAAATATTACGCTGAAGGTGTTAATCAATATATCGAAGAAAACAAGTTGCCTTTTGAATTTAAAATACTGGGATACAAACCGGAAAAATGGACACCTGAACATTCTTTAAATTTGATAGGATATATGGCTTGGAATCTTGAATCCGGTTGGTCTACAGAATCTGTTCTGTATAAGATAAAAAATATTGTCGGAGACAGA
>JALSMF010000033.1 GCA_026987795.1 Bacteroidales bacterium | reverse complement strand
CCATCCGACATTAGAAGTAGTCATTGAAGGACTGAACTTTAAATCGTTACAAATTTTTAACGGATGCAACAAACCATTAGGAATGTTCAAGCCCTAAGAAAGCGTAACAAGGAAACAGCTATGCGCTTTTTCCTATGATTTAGAGAACCGCCGTATCCGCCAGCCGGCGGACGTACGGTGGTGTGAGAGGTGCACTGGCTGCCATTAGGTAGTCAGCCAGCTACTTGATTGTGGTGGCGCTTACTATCTAAAATCTTTTTTGATTTTTTATGCCTAAATAATTATTTTAAAATAGATTTTAAGAGACTTATTTCCTTTTTAATATCATTGATTGCACTTTCGCTAGCATATAAAACGTCTAATTGTCTAGATATACCAGCCTCATAGTCAATATATTCAATATATTTGTTATTGTCTGCGAGTCGTATTCTAATTTTATCAATCTTAGTTGTATAAGTATCAGAGTGCTTATATATGTCATAAAGCAGGTTTTCCGCAAAAATTGATAATGCCCAAGTAAGTTCAACCTGATAGCCACTTTTTAATACATCGGCTTTATTATTTGCTTCATATGAAAAGCGGTTCTCCCCAATATAATCGCCAAAATCATTATAAAATGTTGTTTCCCATTCAATATACCGCAAATCCTTTGTTGTATTATTTATTATTTGAAACTTTATGTAATCAGTGGCAATTAAAGCATGAGTTTCGCGTACACGATATGCCGTTATATTTACAGCTTGTTTTAACAAATTATTTAAATCTTTTTTAACCCTTGCAAATTCTTTAAGTCGAATAGCATATTCTTGTTCTTCTTTTTTCTTTCTCTCTTCTTCCTTTTGCTTTTGTTTATAATCACAACTATTAAATGTAACAAGAGAAACAGCAATTAAGATAAAAAACAAATTTAACTTATTCATAATTAATTCTTTAATATTATTGATTTAAGATTTCCTTAATACTTTCTTGTTCAGAAATTACATATTTATACCCTACTGATGAATCATTAATCATTTTTGCAATTCTATTTCCCTTTAACCTTTCCAATGTTAAATAATTATAATCGCTTGTACAATAAACCAAATTCATAAAATCAACATAATCATTCGGTTTTGCTTTCTTATTATCTTTATTTAACAAATCCTTGAAATATAAAGCAAAACTTTCATTGAATAATTCAAAACTAGAAAAATCAAGATCTTGTGATTTAAGTTTGATATCATTTTTTTCAATGTAAGTATTAATATGATGTTCTAATATTTGTATAGAGAATTTTTTCAAATCATCATCAGAAATATTGTTATCCCTGCTAGATTGAACCATACGATTGACCTTTTCCGCCCATTTTTTTGTTTCTTCTTTTCTTAATTCAATCATTTTGCTGTAATCAAAGCCTAATTCAGAGGTCGAAGTAGCTGTCAAAAATAACTCAACAACTTTTTTTATATTATATTGTTGTTGTAATATTTTATTTTCAGTAAAATCAATACCCTGTGTTATCAATAATTGTTGAACATCATTTTGAGACATTATTTTTGCATATTTTGATATAGCAATAAATGTATCTTTTACAATATCAAAATCACTTTCTATATTATTAGAACTTATTAGTTCAACAATAGAGAGGTTTGTAATATGTAATTCGTAATTTTCAATTAAATAATTAATATCTGCTAATCCTTTTTTACCTACACGATACCAAAAATTAATGTCACAAATTAGTTTCTTCTTCATGCTATATATTTTATGGTTAAACTTACTTGTCTTTTGCAGACAGCAATTTGAAAACTTCTTTTTATCTGTTTTGTTCTGCTTTGTAGTGTATTATAGTAAAAATTAAATTTAATCTATATTTCATGTTTATTTTTAATGCACGCCAACATAAGTAAGCACAATGTTATACATATTTTTTATTTTCATTTCTCCCAAATTATACTCAATACAAATTTATTTTTAGCGGAATAAATACAATGTTCGTAAAATTCTCGTCCTTTGTCTTCATTTTTCCAAATGCTAAACCAATCTTCTGCATATACAATTTCGTCTGAGTTATCAACTATGCTATTTTTATAAAAAATATCACCTGCAACTGTCAATGCTGGCACTTTAAAATATGCTGTTGCATTTATATATGTAAATGGAAAATCATCGCTGTATTTAAACCATTTTATTTTTGCATTCTCAGAAGCAACAATCATAATTGGATGATTTCCGATTGAAATATATTTCAACAACATTGCTGTTAGACTGACATTATATTTGTCTTTGAGTTCGTTAATCAATGCCATAGAAAAATGCCATTTCCTTATATCTTTTAATAGTCTTGTTTTTGGAATAAGCAAACTGGAAGCAAAAAAATCTGCTTCCAATTCTACTTGTATATCCGATGAAAAATCAATAAATGAAGGATGACTTGGTGCTAAATTTCTTTTTAAAGCTATTCTGTGTTCTTCAATATAATAATGACCTAATTCATGAGCAACAGTAAATCGTCCCTTTGCTGAATAAATATTTTGAATACGTTTAGTGTTGAAAAACATATGAAAACAACCATTTTTATATTGCAAAATACCGTCAAAATATCTACCATAATCGGCTATACTGTGTGTAATATTATTTCGTTTTACTATCACATCAGGCTGTATAGCACTATCAGGAAAATGCTCATCTGCAATAAATTCAGCCAAATCAGATAACTCTTCTTTTCTTTGTCTTGGTATATCGTATTTATTGTTGGTCTTCATTCTCTGCGTCTTCTCTGTCTTTTATCATTTTCTTCATTACATCTTCCGGAATATCTTCACCTTTTCTTGCTGCCATTCTCATGCTTTCTGCCGTGTTCAAATCAATTATTTGAGCTTCTTTCTTTGTGATTGTATTAGCTCTGCCTTTTTTTAGAATTTCTGATGGATTTTGCAACGATTTCGGAAGTTTAATTGAATTAATGTCATGTTCATTTTCAAATGCTTCAACTTCTTCATCGGTTGTTGGGAATAAATAACCGTAAGATTTTAACGATTTTACAAAAACTTTTTCAAAATCATTTTCCATATATATTTTTTTATCGTTGTTCATAACTACATATTTTTAATTGTTCTTCAATAAAAGAATTAACTTTATCCAAAGCACGTTTTTTAATTTGACGTAAATTGTCTTTGGTTGTATCAAACATGCGACACAAATTATCTAATGCTTCGGAAGGCATGTTTTTATCTTTTTCATAGTACTGATAATAAGCAAGTAAAATGTCCTTATCTCTTGGTTTTAATGTTTTTAATGCATTATTAAGCAATTTCTTTTCAAATTTAGGCTGATTTTCTACAATTGGCTCATCAACTAAATTGATTTCATTTATCAATTCAGTGTCATAAGTTATTTTTTCACTTGCAGTTTTATAATCCCTTAAAAGTTGAAACATTTCATTGCGAGCAATTTTACCTAACCATGCTTTTACACGTCTTTCCTTTTTTTCTGATGCAACATCTTCAATTTTCATAAAAGTATCTGCCTTTTCCCAAATTGTAAGTAAAGTGTTCTGAAAAACATTTTCCGCAAGTTCTTCATAATCGTAAGTGTTTTTAAATTTTATCGCTACTGAAATTATTATTCCATATAAATATTTTGAATATCTACTATGAAATTCATTATAAGCTTTTTCAGCTTGCTCTTTATCATCGTCTTTCATTGACATGATAAGAAAAAGGTTTTCTATTGGTTCATTCTTCATTTTTTTAAATTATTTTTTTTAATGTTTTCAATAGTATATATGAATTTGTGTGACAAATTAATTCTGTCACGCTTTTTCATATATGTATGTGAAAGCAAAGACGAACCTTTCACGTCTTTAAGTTGAAAGGAATTAAAATTTATATTAATTTTTGCAATATGAGTAAAACATCTACTCGCGTCAGAGACGCAAAAACGGGAAAATTTGTTCCTGAAAAGGAAGCAACTAAGCGACCTTCGACCACTGTTACGGAAAAAGTAAAAGTCGGACAGACTAAGAAACGTACGAAGTAGTGTATTTTGAATTAATTTTAGTTTTAACATTTTAAATTTTGTATTATGCATCAAACAGGTGAAAAACCAGGAAAAGGCACTTATCAGTGTACACATTGTGGCACAAAAGTTCGTTTAGACGATAATACCGATACTTTGCCACCTTGTCCGAAATGTCATAAAACGACTTTTCGTAAATTGAATTAGTATTAAAAGCTTGGCGTAACTTGTCAAGCTTTTATTATTAATTTCGGTCATTATGTATAACATTATGATTGGTGTATTGTCCCAATCCTTTCTTTTCGGAATAAAAATAGTAATTATTGATGAATATTAAAAAGTTAAAATGAATTTTCTTTTCTTATTTTCAACTCTTCTATCCCTGACAGGTTTTCAAACCCTGCCGTTTTTTTTGACTTGACAGCGTGCGCAGCTCCTGTCAATGTCTTTTTAGGTGTAAGTTTTTTTATTTTTTACGAAAAAAACGCTTTCAGGAAAAAAACACTGTCAGGTGCTGATGCACTCTGACAGGTTTGGCGCTTTTGCACGCTGACAGGTTTGGGTGAGCTGCGGCAGGGATTGCAGCGGATAGCTCCCGATGGTGAAAAATATACAAAACCAAAAGGGA
>JALSMF010000032.1 GCA_026987795.1 Bacteroidales bacterium | reverse complement strand
CTGCACATAAACGGAAACAAATGCACAATTTCAATTGACACATCCGGAGATTCACTTTTTAAAAGAGGATACCGAGCTGCAAAAGGTCCGGCACCGCTAAACGAAGTTCTTGCAGCAGGCATTGTTATGCTTTCCGATTATAAAGGCATTGAATATTTCTTTGACCCTATGTGCGGTTCCGGGACAATATTAATCGAAGCCGCAAGAATTTTTATGGAAATTCCGCCCCTTTACGGAAGAAAAAATTTCGGTTTTCATAAATTTCCGGACTATGATTATCAATTATGGAATAAAGTAAAAAGAAATGCCGAAAAAAAAATAAATAAGGATATTCAAATAAAAATTATCGGTACCGACATTGACCCGGAACTTGTAAAAATTGCTCTTAAGAACATTTCGGAATCCGGTCTGCGACACCATATTACAGTGCATAACAAAGACTTCTTAAATACAAAGTTTGAAAATAGGAAAGGTCTTATAATTACCAATCCTCCCTACGATGAAAGGATAAAATCATCAGATATTAACAAGTTATACAAAGAAACCGGTGATACTCTTAAAAAAGGATACAAAAACTGGTCGGCATATATTTTTTCCGGAAATCTCAATGCCGTTAAACATTTCGGACTAAAACCTTCTCAAAAATCAGAGCTTTACAACGGAAAAATAGAGTGCAGGCTTATAAAATACGATATTTTTTAAAAAATCAGAATTATTTTTTATATTTGCTTTTCGATTTTGAAACCTAAAACGAATTTATGTCTTTTGATTTATTACGCTGGTACAGAAAAAATACCGAAAATGATGTTTTGGTATCTTATCTCGGCTCTGTATCGGAAGATGTTATAAGTTCGTTGTTAGATAAACTTGAAGATGTTTTAGAAAAAAAAAATATTGATTTAAAAACATTAAAAAAAATATATCACATTTCTGTTGAAGCTCTTCAAAATTTATATCATCATTCTGATGCTCCTAAAATACCGAAAAACAAATCTGCAATTGAGAAAAATGTCGTATTTATTTTAAAAGAAATTAAAGACGATGAAAATAAAAGTTGTAAATACTATGTAATTACCGGAAATTTTATCAATAAATCGAACACAAGAGTATTGAAAGAGCGCATTGATCAATTAAATTTTCTGTCAAAAGACGAAATTAAGATATTATATAAATTAATTCTAAACAACGACCAATTTTCCGAAAAAGGCGGAGGCGGTTTGGGAATGATTGACTTAGTGAAGCGTTCGGGGAATAATTTAACTTACAATTTTTATAATTTTGACAGCAATTACATTTTTTTCACATTAAGAATTGCAATTTAGAAATATGATTATTAAATTTGTCAATTAAGAAAAACAATTAAACATCGAATATGGAGTCTATAAGAATTGAAAAAACACGAAAAACACCTGATGTTACTTTTAATGCCGATACAGGAAAAATACAAATAGAAGGAAAATCAATACCTGAAAATTCAATAGAGTTTTATAAGCCTTTGGTAGATTGGCTTGAAGAATATGGTAAAAATCCTCAAGAAAACACAGAAGTCAATATTAAATTAGAATATTTTAACACAAGTTCTTCAAAGTGCATATTAGACGTTTTTAAAAAATTAGAAACAATTTATAAAAACGGTAATAATGTCGTTATAAATTGGTATTACGAAGAAGATGACGAAGATATGCTGGAAGCCGGCGAAGATTATCAGTCTATTTTAAAAATTCCTTTCAAAATGATTGAAATGGAAGAATAAAACCGTAAAATGAATACAAAGAAAGGCGAGAAGTTGTTTTTTAGCGATTTTTCGCTTTTTTTATGAAAACAAAATATCCCTTTCGGCATCCAAACGTAAAAATATAAATAAAAATATTGAAAAAGCAAATAAAGAAGAGCCTCCGTAACTGAAAAAAGGCAAAGGAATTCCTATAACAGGTGCCAAGCCTATGGTCATGGCAATATTAACGGCATAATGAAAAAACAAGACAGAAGCCAAAGAATATCCGAGAATTTGAGAATACACTGATTTTTGTCTTTCTGCAATTTTAATTATTCTCAAAAGTAATACGGTAAACAAAACAATAACCCCGGCAGTCCCTATAAAGCCCCACTCCTCGCCTACCGTACAAAAAATAAAATCCGTATCCTGTTCCGGAACAAAGTCAAATTTTGTCTGCGTTCCTTTAAGATACCCTTTACCCGACAAACCTCCGGATCCTATGGCAATTTTTGCCTGATTAACATTATATCCGACACCTGTAATATCTTTTTCTATTCCGAATAAAACATTTATACGCGTTCTTTGATGCTCTTTTAAAACTTCATAAAAAACATAGTCGACAGAATAAGCAGAACCCATATAAAAGAGCAACAGAACAGGAATGAAAAAACGCTTAAAATTTGCATTTCTGAAAGATTTCACAATTTCGATAAATGAAACAATGATGACAGAAACTGTCAAAACAATATGAAAAGGTATATTTTTTCGCATAAATACAACAAACATCAACCCTGCAGAAATCAATAAAATTAAATAAAAAACATAAGACAGCATTTCTCTCCTGCTTCCTCCGAGTAATCTGAAAATAAAGAAAGTTCCTGTAACCAATATAATAAAAAGTATATTTAGGCTTACAAAAAAGACAGAAATAAAAACAAGAATTTCTATAAAAATTATTACCAAAAAATACGACGGTAAACCCCTGCGATAAATTACAAAAATAAATGAAGAGAAAACTAATGCCGACCCAGCATCACCTTGCAACAAAATAAGCAAAGCCGGAAAAATTATTATTGCCGAGAGTATTAAAAAGTCTTTAAAATTTGACATTAACTTAAAATTGTCTCTGCCGGCAAATTTTGCAATTGCAAGAGCAGTTGCAAGTTTTGCAAATTCTGCGGGTTGTAATTTAAAACTTCCTATTACAAACCACGAACGTGAACCTCCTGTTTTGTCTCCTATAATTAATACTAAAAGCAAGGACAATATTACAAAACCGTAAATATAATATGAGACGGAAGGTATTATGTGTCCGTCTAAAAAAAATATTCCTGCAAGAAACAACAGATTTATCAATATCATTATCAGTTGCTTGCCGTATCTTGAAGAAAAACTGAAATCACTTCCGTTGTACGATGAAGAATAAATACTCATCCAGCCGGCAGCAACAAGCAAAAAATATATAAGCAACGTAATAAGGTCTGTATTTTGAATTAATTTAGATTTCATTTATTATTTATTAAAACTGCTTCACTGATTCTTTTAACAAGCCACCCTCTTGATATTGAATCTGTTAAATATTTTTCAATAATTAAACTTGCAATAGGCGCCGCCCAGGTTGAGCCGTATCCTGCATTTTCGACATATACCGAAACAGCAATTTTCGGATTTTTTTTAGGGGCAAATGCGATAAATACAGAATGATTTTTTCCGTGCGGATTTTGTACAGTACCTGTTTTACCGCAAATATCTAATCCCGGAACATAAGCCGAAACTGCAGTACCTCCCGTAACAACCGCTTCCATAGCATCAACAACGGGCTCAAAATATTTTGTATCTACTTTCGTAAAGTGCTTTTTTTTAAACTTTTCATTAATTTCTTTACCTTCAATTTTTTTAATAATATGCGGTGTAATATAGTACCCCCTGTTTGCCAATACTGCTGCCAAATTTGCTGTTTGAAGAGGTGTAAAACCAAGTTCGCCCTGTCCTATTGCCAAAGAGATTACAGTGTTATAATTCCAGTGATTTTTTCCGTAATACTTATCAAAATAATTTGAAGAATATATAACGCCTTGTTTTTCAAAATCAAGGTCAGTCCCGAGTTTTACGCCCAAACCGAATGATTTTACATAATTTGTCCAATCATTATAAGCATCGGCATAATTTTTAAAATTTTTATCGGATATTATACGTTTAAAAACATGGCAGTAATATGCATTGCTTGATAACATCAAAGATTTTTTAAATGTAATAAGTCCGCTTACGTGATCTTTAACAATATGAGTTCCGGCATCATAACCGTCTGTTATAAAAACTGTTTTTTCTGTTATTAAGCCCTTTTGCATTGCAATTAAGGCATTTACGGTTTTAAAAATTGAACCCGGCGGATACATTGACCTCAAGGCTCTGTTAAACAAAGGTTTATTTCTGCTTTGTTCAATTTTTGTGTAATTTTCTTTTAATTTTTTGCCCGTAAATAAATTAGGGTCATATGTCGGGCTTGTTACCAGAGCAAGTATCTCTCCGGTTGACGGTTCTATTGCAACTATGCTTCCTGTTTTATTTTGCATCAGAAATTCTCCGAACTTCTGCAGCTCAATATCTGCCGAAGATGTTAATTTTCTGCCTGCAATTGCCGGAGAATTAAATTTACCGTTTTTATACGACTCCTGAATACGCCCGAAAACATCAACCAAATAAATTTCAGTACCTTTTTTCCCTCTCAAATCTTTTTCATAAACTTTTTCGATACCGCTTTTCCCCGTATAATCACCTGATTGGTAATAAGAATCTCTTCTTAAATCTTCAACATTTACCTCTCCGAGATAACCTACAATATTTGCCGCAACAGGATAAGGGTATTCTCTTAAACTTCTTTTTTCAACAAAAAAACCCGGATATTTATAAAGATTCTCCGCTATTTCGGCATATTCT
>JALSMF010000031.1 GCA_026987795.1 Bacteroidales bacterium | reverse complement strand
AATTGACGACTTTGTTGAGGTCTTCGGGGTCTCCTGACATTTCGTATAATAACAGATATTGGGCAATCATATCTCTGCTGTCCGGAATTTTATTAAATTTCTCGTCATCTGCGTTCATTACCATATTCATTCTGTCAATAAAGTCTGCAAGCGAGAATGAATTACCTACAACTTTTAAATCGTGAACAACTTTTTTCTGCATCTCATCTGTTAAACTGAGCAGTTCAGGACTTTTGAATGCATCGGGATTTTCACCGGCATCAAGGATTAAGTTGAGAGTTGTCGTTCCTCCGAAATTTTCATTTATGAATTTATCGGTTTTGACGATGTCGCTGTCTTTCTCAAATTTGTCTAAAAAGCTTGAATTTATCCAAATTTTTTGCATTCCTATAATTGATAGAATGACTATTGCAGATGTTATAATAATTGTCAGTTTTTTGTTTCTTAAAACTTTTACGGCAAATCTGTGTAAAAATGAATTGTCATTTTTGCTTGTTTCTTTTACTTTTCTTCTTTTCGGAAGACCGAATGCCATAATGCCCGCGGGGATAAAGATTACAGACAGTATCCAGGCTACAGCTACACCGAAAGCCGTAAACAGACCGAAATATTTAATCGGGTAAACTTGAGATGTAAGCAGCGATACAAATCCGACTGCTGTTGTTACGGCGGCTATCATAACAGGATTCCACATTGCTTTAATCATATCTTCAACAGCTTCTCGTTTTGTTGCTTCCGGATTTTTATTTATGAACAACTGCAAGTGGTTGTACAGATGCACTGAATATGCAACCCCGATGGCAATAAGCATTACGGGTATCATTGTTGAAACGGAATAAATAGGTATTTTGAGCAGTGCCATAAGTCCGAATGCCCATATTGTACTGAAAAACACGACGCCAAGTGTTAAAAGTGTACTTTTTACACTTCTCAGTATGAAAAACAGGACGAGAGCAATCACAAGTATCACAATCGGTACCATTCTTTTCATATCTTCAGGTCCGAGAAGTGCCAGTTCTCCTTCAACTATCGGTCTTCCCGCAACATGAATTTTTATTTTATCTGTTTCAAATCTTTTTGTTAAGTCAAGTATTTCATAATAAAATTCTTGCGAAAAAACACCGTCTTCTATTTCAGCTATGACTACGGCAACTTTTTCATTTTCAGAGACAAGTTTTCCGAATATCATTTCGTTGCTTATTACATTTTGCCTTAGAGCATCTAATTTATCTTTTGATTTAGGGACTCTTTTATAAAAGCGTCTGACATCTAAACCTCCTTCAGAACCGACAATATTGTCGGCAGTGTAAAGTGAGGTTACATCGTTTTTATTTATTTGCTCCATTTTTTGCAGAGCTTTTGTTAACTGTTTTAGTGTATCAAGGGTTTCGGTATTAAAAATTCCGTCTTGATTTTCAACGGCAACTATAATTCCGTCTTTAATTTTAAAAATTTCCTCGGCTTTGTCGCTGTATATAAAAGCCGGATGTTTTTTAGGCATATATTCATCTAAATTAGTTTCCATCCTTGTATTGTCTTTCATTACCCAAAAAAACAATACGGTAATAGCGAGTGTTACGCCTATTACTGCCCAAGGGGCTTTCAATAATTTTGTCAGTAGTTTGCTCATTGTTATTTAATTTGTTAGTTAATATTCACCATCATATTGATTGTTAAAAAAACTGATATGCTCAGTTGTAATTTTTTGTTAATAACTTTTCAGGTTGTAAGAACTTTTTCTATTGATTTAAGTAATAATTTACCCTCTTTCTTCAGGTCAAAATTATGACCGTTTAAATCCCACCTTTTAACGATTAATCTCAAGGATCCCATTACCATTAATGCTAATGTTTTCTCATTTGAATCTGTTTTTATTTGTTTGTCTTTTTGTCCCTTTTTTATTATTGCATCAAATGTTTCTTCGTTTTTGTTTAATATTTTTATTATTTTATTTTTCAGTACTTCTTCGTTTTTAAAGATTTCTTCAGAAAAAATGACTGAAACAAGCGACGGAGTTTCTGCAAACATATCAACCATTTTATTGAAAATAAAAGAAATTTTCTGAAAGGCAGACAGCTTTTCGTTATCAACTAATTTTGACAGCATATCAGCCATCTTGGTAAAGTCTTCTAAGATTGTTAATAAAATGTCTGTTTTACTTTTAAAATGCCTGTAAATTGCAGGTTCTGAAATTCCGATGGCTTTAGATAAATTTTTTATTGTAAAACCTTGTATACCTTTTTCAGCAATTAATTTTATTGACTCATTAATTATTTGTTCCTGTCTTTCCGACAACATATCCTTGTTAGTTAGTGTTCACTCGCAAATAAAAGGCGTTTTTTTTTATTATGCAAATTTTTTTTATATTTTTTACACTTTGTTGTCTATGGCGCTTGTTTTCAGATTGTTGTAAATTAAAATAGTTTGTTGCACAGTGAATTTTATCAAAAAACATATAGCTTTAATAAAAAAAAGTATATTGTATCTAAAAAGAAACTTAACTTCAAAATATATTTTAAATATGAAAAAATGGAAATAAAATCGCCTTTTACCGTGAGAGTATTATTCTTATTAATTATTTCATTTGTTTTTTCTCAGACTTATGCTCAAAGTAAAGTTCAAAAACTTTATGAATCCGGAAATTATATGAAATGTATTAATATAAGCAACAAAAATATTAAAAACGGAAAAGATAAATTAAGTTCATACCTGTATAAAAGTTTGTCTGTTATAGAATTATATGACAGCGATAAACTTCGTGAATTGTATAAATATCCTGTTATTGAGGCACTAAAAGGTATTCATAAGCTTGAAAAATTTAAGGTTAAATATCCTTCTGACTATTTCTATTCTGAGAATCGTTATCGTATAGACAAAATTATCAGATTTGCGGAAAGAAAGGCGGACTCATTATTTTATGCGAACAATATTGGCGGTTCGTTAAGAATTTATTATAAATTCAGAGCAATTTATCCTCAAAACAATTATTACCTTTATAAATATTCTAAGTTGCTGAATTTTAACTCGTATGCTGTTTTAGAATCAGATAAGAATTTAACGGAAAAACATCTTCACGAAAGAATGTATGAGGTTTTTGCAAATTGTAAAAAATATTTTAGGAGGAATACAAGGAAAGAATTAATTGAAGATTTAAACTTGCTTTATAACGATACTGCCTGTGATTTGCAAACAGCAAGCACAATTTTAGTTTTATATCCTCAAAAAATCGGACATGATACAGAATTTGAA
The DNA here is from genome assembly GCA_026987795.1 of Bacteroidales bacterium. Taxonomy (GTDB): domain Bacteria; phylum Bacteroidota; class Bacteroidia; order Bacteroidales; family JAADGE01; genus JAADGE01. Next base: position 1,436 of record JALSMF010000031.1, on the reverse strand, counting down.
CAACAGGTGATGAAATTTCAGGATAAATATATGCAAATAAAGATGTTGCTTGAGATAAATAAAAAACGTGCATCCGGGTATGTCTGCGGAGGGTTGCTGATTGATCCGAGACCGCCTCTTATTTTGAGCAATTGTCTGAGCAGGACAGCTCGTAAATATGCTGAGTATATGCAAAAAGAAAATATTTTTTCTCATACCGGCAAAGGCGACAGTACACCTTGGCAAAGAGCAAAAGAAGAAGGCTGCTCGGCTGATGCGGAAAATATTGCTGCAAATTATACTGATAACACAAAAGTGGTTTTAAAGCAATGGCTTGACAGCGAGGGTCATTGTAAAAATATTATGGGTTTTCATAAAGAAATCGGCATAGGAAATGCCGGAAATTATTGGGTGCAGATGTTTAAATAAAATAGTAATTTTATATTATCGTTAATTTTTAAATTAGTGTAAAATTTCAATTTTTGTTAATATTGCAGTGAAATGACAAAAATTGATTTAAAAAAGAAAGAAAATCTTGAAAAGCAAATAAGTCCGAAAAAAGTTATAATTCCTGCTGTTATAGGAGTAATAGTTGTATTTGGGATGTTGTTTTATCAGATTAGAGGCAAGAACGTATCTTTTGACGTTATTAACTTCACTTTTCAGACCGTTATTTTCCTGACAGCGGCAGCATTATTTATGATTCTTCGTGATATAGGATATATGTGGCGATTCAGAATACTTAGCGAAAATAAAGTAACTTGGTTGCAGTCATTTCGTGTAATTATGCTTTGGGAATTTGCATCTGCAATTTCGCCGTCGGCAATAGGAGGGACAGGTGTTGCCATAGTATTTGTTCATAAAGAAGGCATAAGCGTAGGTAAAAGTACGGCAATAGTTATGGCTACTTCTTTTTTAGATGAAATGTACTTCCTGTTAATGTTCCCTCTGATGATTTTTGCCGTTGGTCCTGAAAATATATTTTCAATCGGTGACTCTGCAGGTTTAAATTTTGCCAATCAATTTTTTTACTTCGCTGTTATAGGGTACCTTATCAAATTTGCATATATATTATTTATAAGTTACGGTTTATTTGTAAATCCGGTAATTATAAAAAATACAATATTGGCAATTTTCAGTATTAAACCGCTTAGACGCTGGAGAAATGATGCACGAAGAGCCGGCTTGGATATTATTACAAACTCAAAAGAACTGAAACGCAAACCTTTTATGTTTTGGGTTAAGTCAAGTTTAGCAACTTTTATATCCTGGACATCAAGGTATTGGGTAGTCAATGCAATTTTTGTTGCATTTTTTGCAATGAAAAGTGACCATTTTCTTCTTTTTGCAAAGCAGTTGGTAATGTGGGTAATGATGCTTGTCAGCCCTACGCCCGGCGGCAGCGGGTTTTCCGAATATGTTTTTTCCGAGTATCTGAAAGAATTTATGCCTCAGGC
>JALSMF010000030.1 GCA_026987795.1 Bacteroidales bacterium | reverse complement strand
AGGGATAAGAGGGGCAGAGTTTCTCGGAGTTTGGTATTGGGCAGGTGCTTTGTTTTTCGGTTCTTCGCTTTTTTATCAGCACCTGATAGTAAAGCCTAACGATTTAAGTAAAGTAAACTTGGCTTTTTTTACTACAAACGGAATTGCAAGCATTGTTTTTGCCGTTTTTACGCTTATGAGTTTGTATATTTGAGTATGTAAATATTTATTCACAGAAAATTTTCCAAGCTTTTTCTGCCTGCAGGTGTAACATTTCTAAGCCGTTCTGTATTTTAGCACCTCTTTTTTTACCTTCGGTAAGGAACAGGGTTTGAGACGGATTGTAAATTAAATCAAATAAATGGTGTTTTTCTGACAAAAAAGAGTAAGGAATGTCCGGTTTTTGGTTTATTCTCGGGTAAATACCGAGGGGTGTAGCATTTACAATCAATAAGTTTTCAGAAATAATATCTTTATTCAATTTTTTATATGAGATAAATTTTTCGTGATATTTTTCTTTTCGGGAAACGAATTTATAATTAACATTCAGATTTTTCAAGGCACAGGAGACAGCTTTTGCAGCACCTCCGGTTCCGAGAATTAAGGCATTTTTTATTTCCGGATTCATTTTTTTCTTTAAAGATTCACGGAATCCGTAAATATCGGTATTATAGCCTTTTAAGTATTTTCTTTTATTTTTTTCAGTGATTTTTATAACGTTAACGGCATTAATCTTTTGTGCCGAGCTGTCTAATTCATCCAAGAAGGGTATAATTTCCTGTTTATAAGGTGATGTTACGTTAAAACCGGCAAAATTTTTATCAGAATTTATTATTTCTTTAAATTCATTTATATGTCGAATGGGAAAGTTCAGGTATTCTGCATCTGTGATTACTTCATCTTTAAATTTTTTCAGAAAATATTTTTTTGAAAATGAATGTGTCAGCGGATAGCCTATTAATCCGAAAGTTCTCATACAGAGCTTATTTTTTTGCAAAATGTTCGGTAGCCCATACGGAAAGAATACCTGTAAGCATAAATGCAATCGCAAGAATTACTTCTGTGTCAATTTTTTCGGGTAAATAGCGTATGTAATTACTGATTACGGGTTCTCCGTCTGCTTTGAGAACTTTTAATCCGTCGTTTCCTATAAGATACTGCGGATGTTTCCAGGGCCATAGAATAATGAGCGAACCGAGAATAAACCCGGTTAAAGACGCTATGGTTTGGTTTTTATATTTTTTGTATATAAAAGATAAAATATTTGAAAATGCGGGTAATCCTATTACAACACCGAGAGCAACAGGCAGTAATACATGAAAATCAAGATTATTTATCGAATCTATCATTACAAGTTGGTAGTTTCCCATAAGAACGAGTATAAAAGAGCCTGAAAGTCCCGGAAGAATCATACTTATAATTGCAATAACTCCGCATAGGACGAGGTATAAGAATCCGTCATTTTCGGTAGCCGGATTTTGCAGAGAAATCCATACTGCAATAACAGTTCCGGCAATAAATGAGATAATTACGGGAATATTTATTTTATCGGTATTTTTTCCTACAAAGTAAACAGATGCTAAAATTAAACCGAAAAAATAAGCCCAAACAAAAACAGGGAAATTTTCAAAAAGATATGAAAGGAGGCGGGCAAGCGTAAAAATACTTATTACGGCTCCGGAAAATACCGAAATAAGAAATATTAAGTCGGTGTATTCGGCAAATTCTTTAAATTTGAGTTTAAAAATAAGTTTTAAAGATTTGAGGTTAAAAGATTTAAGAGAATCTATAAGGCGTTCGAATATCCCGGTTATAAGGGCAACCGTTCCGCCTGATACTCCGGGTATTACATTTGCAGCTCCTATTCCGAATCCTTTAATCAGCCACGATAATATTTCTTTCATAATTTTATTCGGGATTAATGCGAAGCAAAAGTAAAAAAAATATTTAATTGTTTGAATTTATATGGCTTTAGACTGTTAAATTTACGGTATTTATAAAAAATCGGGATATTTTATTTCGGTTAAAAATAATCCGTGAGCGGGAACGGATGCTCCTGCTGAATTTCGATTTTTGCTTTCAATAATTTTACGAAATTCTTGTTCCGTAATTTTGTTTTTTCCTGCATCAAGCAAAGTTCCTGTTATTGCTCTTACCATATTTCTTAAAAAACGGTCGGCTTCAATAATGAAAACATACTGTTCGTTTCTTTGAACCCATTCGGCTTGTATAATTTTGCAAATATTGGTTTTAGTATCGGTATGAAGTTTCGAGAAGCTCGTAAAATCGTTGTATTCGAACAATATTTTTGCAAAACGGTTCATTTTATCAAAATCAAGCTTGTCATAAATGTAAAGAGATGTTTCTGTTAAGAAAGGATTCTTTTTTTGATGAATTCTATATTCATATGTTCTTGATATTGCGGAAAATCTTGCGTGTAAAGTTTCATTTACTTTAAATATTTCATGGATTGCTATATCCTTATCTAAAAAAGAATTTAGTCTGAAAATAAGTTTCGATATATCAGGTATATGCTTATTTGCCCTAAAATGAGCAATATAATTCAATGCGTGAACACCCGTATCCGTTCTTCCCGCACCGGTTATTTCAATATCTTCTTTTAAAATTAAAGAAAATGCTTTTTGCAAAATTTCTTGAATCGTAACGGCATTGGGCTGAATTTGCCATCCGTGATATTTTGTTCCTTTATACGATAATTTTACAAAGTATCTTGCCAAATTTTTTCAGTTTAAATTTTTGACGATTTCGAACGTATCTTTTGCTATTACGAACTCTTCGTTTGTGGGAACAACCACAATTTTTGCCTTTGAATTTTCGGAAGAAATAACAGCTTCTTTCCCTCTTGTTTTATTTTTTTCCGAATCAAGTTCTATTCCTGCAAATTCAAGTCCGTTGCAAATATCTTGTCTTAATTCAACGGCATTTTCGCCTATTCCTCCGGTGAAAATAAGCACATCGGCACCTCCGAGAGCTGCCGCATAAGCTCCTATGTATTTTTTTACTCTGTATGCGTACATTTTAAGTCCGAGTTTTGCTCTTTCATTACCTTCTTCTGCCTTTTCTTCTATTTCTCTCATATCCGAAGATACTCCGGTAACGCCCAGCATTCCGCTGAATTTGTTTACCAAAATTGATGATGTTTCCAGTCCTATTTCTTCTTTTCGCATAATAAAAGTAAGTGCACCTATATCCAAATCTCCGGAGCGGGTTCCCATTATTAAGCCTTCAACAGGGGTAAAGCCCATTGACGTATCCAGTGATTTGCCGTTTTTTATTGCAGCAAGTGAGGCTCCGTTGCCGAGGTGGCAAGAAATTATTTTAATATTATCGCTTTTTTTATTTAAGATTTCGCAAACTCTTGATGATACATATCTGTGAGACGTTCCGTGAAATCCGTATCTTCTTATTTTATATTTTTTATACAGAGAGTAGGGTATGCCGTACATAAAAACGTGAGGCTCCATACTTTGATGAAAAGCGGTATCGAAAACGGCAACTTGAGGCACTTCGGGCAGCAGGTTTTTTAAAGCGTATATTCCTTTAAGATTTGCGGGGTTATGAAGCGGAGCAAGTTCAATGTTTTTTTCAAGAACCTTGATAACTTCTTTGTTTATAAAAACGCTGCCGCTGAAGTCTTCTCCTCCGTGGACTACTCTGTGCCCTACGGCACTTATTTCATTTAATGATTTTAAAGCTCCGTGTTTTTTGCTGCTTATAACTCCGAGTATATATTCTACGCCTATTTTGTGATCAAGGACGTCTCCTTCAAATTTCACCTTTTTTCCGTCAGTTTTTTTTAACATTAAGAATGAGCCTTTCATTCCAACTTTTTCAACAATACCCGTTGAAAGAACTTTTTCTCTTTTCATATCAAAAAGTTCAAATTTTATTGATGAACTGCCGCAGTTAAGTACTAATATATTCATTATTTCGATATTGTTTCAAATTAAAAATTGATTTCTTTTTTGGTATCTTTTATTTTATGTCCTTGTTCGTCATATTTATAAAATCCTTCGCAAGTTTTTCTTCCGTAATGTTTTGCTCTTACCAGCTTTTTTATAACGGGAGAGGGTTTATATTTTTTGTCTCCGAATTCGCCGTAAAGGTTGTCCATCCATCTTACCACTCTGTCAAGGCCTATTTTATCCGCCATTTCAAAAGGTCCCAATGACATTCCTAATCCTTTTTTCATCACAAAATCGATATCTTCTTTTTTTCCTACTCCTTCCATTAAAAGTTCACAAGCTTCACTGATTAAACTGACACCGAGGCGAACACTTATAAGTCCGGGAGATTCCTCAACCGATACGGGAACTTTATTTATGAGTTTAGCAAATTTTTTTACGTTGTTACTTATTTCATCCGTAGTGTAAAGACCTCTTACAATTTCAACAATTTGAGCATCCGGAGATGCTGTCGAAAAATGCAGGCTCACACATCTTTCGGGGTGTTTTAAGTCGGCAGAAAGCTCGGTTATGACTGAAGATATTGAGTTTGTAGCAATAATTGTATCTTTACTTACATTTTCTTCTATATTCTTGAAAACGGCTTGCCTTATATCTTTACTGAATTCTCTCGTTTTTGAGAGTATTGCCTCTACAACTAAATCGCAGTCCTTGAAGTCTTTATAGTGCAAAGTTCCTGAGACTTTTGATAATATCAGTTTTTTTTCACCGGGAGTAAGCCC
>JALSMF010000029.1 GCA_026987795.1 Bacteroidales bacterium | reverse complement strand
CAAAATAAAAATTCTTGTTTATAAAATCTGCAGCAGTTTTATTTTTCAGAACAATGCCGTCAATTATTTTGCACGACTGGCACCAGTCCGTATAAATGTATATGAGTAAAGGCTTTTTATTTTTAAGGCATAATTCAGATGCTTCTTTCATTGTTTTTTGAATTATTACACCGCTTGTATCCGGGTATTTTGATGAATCAAGTTTTGTAATTTCCTCAGCATAATTTTTTTTGTAGTTAAATTGATACAAAACTTTCCAGTCATCATAGCTTATGTTTGCATTTATATCTTCTGCAAAATATACAAGCAAAGGCTCAATATCTTTAATTTTCATATATCCCGGTACCTGATATAAATTTCTTTCTCTGTCCGAATATACAATTGTAGGAAAAGAAAATCTGCCTTTTAATATATATTTTGCAAAATCGTGCTTCGGTTTTGTTCCGATTCCGGGATTTGTATAAATCTTTCCTTGATACCGAACAGTATCAAAAGTTTCGGCATTAAACCTTACCGGATAAAAGTTTGCATTTATGTAAGATGCAATCCCTTTGTTTGCAAAAGTTGTTTTCATCATATGCTTACACCAGCCGCACCAGTCTGTATAAACATCAATAAGCATAGGCTTAGGATTCTTGTCAAACAAACTGTCTGCCTGTTCAATAGTCAGCCATTTTACCAAACTCGGCTCAACAACAGTTTGCGATTTTAGACTTTGTGCCAAAAACAAAGAGAGAAACAGTAATATATAATTTCTTTTATTCATAATTTAAGATAATTTTGCGAATTTTACGGAAACAAAAAGACAAGAATAATAAAAAATATGCGATTTAAGATACTTGCAATACTGATATTTTTATTTTCACAAATATATTCTCAGACTTACGATAAAAATTATTTTCGTTCTCCGGTAAATATTCCTGTTCGCCTTGCAGGTAATTTCGGAGAGATTCGTTCAAATCACTTTCATTCCGGAATTGACATTAAAGTTCCGTTTGTCGGAGTTAAGTTGTATGCTGCAGCCGACGGATATGTTTCTCGCATAAGAAAATCTGCCGGCGGATACGGAAATGCTCTCTATATAACACATTCCAACGGTTTAAGAACTGTTTACGGGCATATGCAAAAATTTACTGATGAAATTGAAAAATACACGGAACAATATCAATACAAACAAAAAAAATTTGAAGTAACGATTTATCCTGATACAGGAAAATTTAAGGTTAAAAAAGGAGATTTGATAGGATATGCCGGTAACAGCGGCTATTCATACGGACCGCATCTCCATTTTGAAATTCGTGAAGCCGAAAATGACATACCTCTTAATCCGGAACTGTTTAATTTTAAAATTACCGACAATGTAAAACCTAAAATTTTTCTCGCTGAAATTGTTCCTTTGGATAAAAACTCTTCTGTTAACGGAAAATTTACGAAGCAGGAATTTAAAGTATTTTATAAGAACGGCAGGTATTACATCCCTAAAATTATTGAAACAAAAGGGAAGGCAGGAATAGCTGTTAAAGCACACGATTATATGAACTATGTAAGGAATACGCAGGGAATATATTCAGCAAAAATGTACGTTGATGACACCCTTTACTTTTCATATAAATTAGACAAATTCAGTTTTTATGAAACTCGTTACATAAACAGTTTTATTGATTATGCCGAACGGCAATTAACGAAGCGTAATTTTCAGAGGTTATGGAAAGAGCCCGGTAATAAACTAAGTATATATAAAACTGTTGTTAATTCAGGCGTATTAAATTTTAATGACAACAGAATTCATAAAATAAAAATAATTTTGGCAGATTGTTTCGGGAATAAATCATATTTATACCTGAAAATTCGCGGAAACAAACCTGATATAAATTTACCTGAAAATTCAAATATGTTTTTTTATGACAGAGACAACTATTTTATAAAACCTGATTTCAGAGTAATAATAAAAAACGGAACCCTTTATAAAAACACAGACATTAATTTTAAAAAATATACTTCTTCCGGAGAATTGTATTCAGATATTTATGAGCTTAATTCATACCTTATTCCTGCACACGAAAATATATTTTATGCCGTCAAACCTAAAAATCTGCCGAAAAAATTAATAGGAAAAGCCCTTTTGGTAAACATAGATAAAAACGGAAAACTCAATCCTCTTGACGGAACTTTTATTAACGGGCTTATCTCCGGTAAATGTAAATGTTTCGGAAAATTTGCAGTTGCGGTTGATACAACGGCACCTCACGTGAAATTAAAAAAAGTAAATAAAGAAAACAATTACGAAAATCATAAAAAAATATCATTTATAATAAAAGACGAACTTTCCGGAATTAAAGACTATAAGGTTACAATTGATAATAAACTTATAATTTTCAGCTATGATAAAAAAAATGATAAAATAAGCTATATATTTGATAATCATATTACTTATAATAGATTTCATAAGCTTAAACTAACGGTAACTGATAAAAAAAACAATAAATCCGTCTTTAATTTGACATTTTTTAAGTAATTTGCAGAGTTTTAAAAGTATTATTCCGATGAAAATTCTCATTGTAGAAGATGACCACGCTTCAAGACTTTTTTTAGAAAGCCTTTTAGAAAGTAACGGATATGATTTCCGTTCCGCAGAAAACGGTATTGAAGGACTAAATCTTTTTGATGAATACCAGCCGAACTTAGTCCTGACAGACATTAAAATGCCGATAATGGACGGCTTGGAACTTCTTGAGGCAATAAGAGATAAAAATTCAGATGCCATTGTCGTAATAATAACCGCATTCGGCTCGAAAAATTACGCAATACAGGCACTTCACCTCGGAGCAAATAACTATTTAAAAAAACCGGTTTCGGGGCAAGAACTTCTTCGTCTATTAAAAAAATACAAAGCAATTATTTCAGGAAAATACTCACCTGATGCACTTCCCGGCAAACTTATAAATCGAACTTTTTCTTTAGAATTTAAAACAGAATTTACAAAAATTCCTAAAATAGTAGATAAAATAATGATTGAATCCGGAGTAGAAATTGACGACAGCGAAAAGGTAAATATTGAACTGGGCTTGGTTGAGTTGATTACAAATGCAATAGAACACGGAAATCTCGATATTACATACATAGAAAAACAACAGGCTCTTGATAAAGGAAATTTAAATGAACTGTATGCCGAAAGGCTTGAAAATCCTGAATTAAAAAACAGAAAAATAAAAGTTGACTTTTTTACCGATAACGAAAAGTATCAGTGGACAATTACCGACGAAGGTAACGGTTTCAACTGGAAAAGCATTCCTGACCCTACAGACCAAGAACATATTTTAGAATTAAACGGAAGAGGCATTTTTATAAGCAAATTCCTGTTTGATAAAGTGGAATATTCCGGAAACGGAAATACTGTTACTGCAACTAAAATTGTTTCGCAAGAATAACGCTTGTTAAAATTTGTTAAATATTTGCAATTAAAAAATATTATTAATTTTCTCACGTTACTATTTTGAATTTAGTTTCTAACAAAATAAAATGCGTGTATGAAAAAACTTTTTACTTTTTATTTTTCTGTTACATATCGGAAAAAATTGCAAACTCTTATTTCATATTCAAACAATAATGTGCACGGCAGAATTTCCGGTTTGTTGTATTTCGCTTTTAAAAGATCCCTGAAGAGTCCGAAACAATCTTGTATTGATAATATTTTAAAAGTTGCCGAATAAAAAAACGTAACAGAATTTGATAAGCCGCTTTATTGCGGCTTTTTTTTATCGTTCAAAATATTAATTTTGCAATATTCAAGATTAAAACAAATAATTAAACAGCAATTTACGATACTGATGACAATTAAAAAAAATACATTACTGAAAACAGTAAGTTTCTTATCAATCACACTAATTTTTTTCATACTTCAAAGTTACTCCCACTTAAAAACCGTAAATACCAAAGCAGAAAAAGAATATTCATTCTCTTGGGCAGATTCGGTTTTTAAAACAATGACTCCTGACGAACGTCTCGGACAATTATTTATGGTTGCCGCATATCCCGAACAAGGAAACCCGGATAAAGAAAAAGTTACTGAGCTTATAAAAAAATATAACATAGGAGGCATAATTTTTTTTAAAAGCGATGCCGTTAAGCAAGCAAAACTTACAAATTACTATCAGTCTGTAAGTAAAATACCCGTTATGATTGCCGGTGATTATGAATGGGGGCTTTCAATGAGAATAAAAAACACCGTAAATTATCCGCGACAAATGATGCTCGGTGCAATACGAAATGATATGCTTATCGAAGAGTTCGGAAAAGAAGTTGCCCGGCAATGTAAGCGTATCGGAGTAAACATAAATTTTGCACCCGTAATTGACGTAAACAATAATCCGAATAACCCTGTTATTAACAGCCGTTCTTTCGGCGAGCAAAAACAAAATGTTGCCCGTAAAGGAACGGCATATATGGTAGGCTTACAAAATAACAGAATACTGGCAACAGGTAAACATTTTCCCGGACACGGCGATACAAATGTCGATTCTCACAAAGACCTGCCGGTTATTACACATACAAAAAAACGACTCGATACTTTAGAAATGTATCCGTTTAAAGAGCTTATACATAATGGCTTAGGAGGGGTTATGATAGCGCACCTCAATATTCCTTCGCTTGATTCGGCAACAAATTCGGTATCAAGCCTTTCAAAACCTGTTGTTACCGATTTGCTGAAAAATGATTTAGGCTTTAAAGGTCTCATTTTTACCGA
>JALSMF010000028.1 GCA_026987795.1 Bacteroidales bacterium | reverse complement strand
TCAAAGATGTATTCCAGTGTTTTTTCATTAAAATGAATATTTAAGGGAGTATTAAAAATATTGTAAGACAGGCAGGCTAAATCGCTTACGGCACTTTCAAGACTGTTTTGAGAGAAAACGGCAACACGCGGGTTCTCCGGTTGTATATTGCAGATAAATGCGGCTATTCCTTTTGCAAAGTCGAATACCTGTTTGTATGTCCACTCAAAAGGTTTTGATTTGTTTTTTCCTTTAAAAAGAATTTTATCCGGATGTTCTGCCGTGCGTTGTTTCAGAAGTTTTTCAAGATTATATTCTGTTTTTATTATACTTTCGGAAATGATATTAAACCATTCGTTTTTAAGCTCTTCCGTATTTAATTTTTGCAGAAAATAAGACTTTCTGCTTTCATTGAGAAAAAACAGAAGTTCGTTTATATTATTTTCTGAACTCAAGAAATTTCGGGTGGTTTTTAAAATATTTTTTATCTCATCAGGTGTAATATTTTTTTTGAATAACGATTTGTATTCTTGCGAAATATTCATTTATTTAAAATTACGGTTAAAATATGTTCGACAAAAATAAGATAATATTTCTTAGATAATACTGTTATGAAATAAAAAAGGCTGCCTGCAACAGCAGACAACCTCCTTAATCGGAATTATTGTTTTATCTTTTAGTTTATTGTTATTCTTACGTTGTCAACTTCCCATGTTTTTGCACCTGCTGACGGTGAAGAGGTATATTTGAAGCCTATGTAAACACTGTTTTGACCTGCATAGGAAGACAAATCTTTTGTTGCAGTTACCCATGTGTAAGTTCCGGACGACAGATTAAGTCCTGTAAGCTCCGTCCAAGTAAAATTATTCGGATTTCCGGAACCGTCATAATCTGTCGAAACATAAACTTGTAATGCCGGACCGCTGTAATTACTTGCGTTATCAAACGAGAATTGTACGGAGCTTGCATTTGAGAAATCAAGTTTCGGTGTTATGAGCCAGTCTTCATTATCATCTGCCGAGTTAGTATCGTAATTATAACCTGTCATTTTTGCAAACATATTTCCTCCGAACTCTGAAGCATACCATGTTTTGCTTGCATCTGTAACGCTGTAAGTAAACCAACCGTATTGGTCTAACGGGTCATAATTGGCAAAAATTTCAAAATCTTCATCAAAAAATGCTCCGCATCTTTCGGTGAGCATAACAACTTCGTTTACGTTGCGTATTTTCAGCTGATATGTTTGATTGTATTTCGTAAGAACTGCAGTTAATTTTCCGTTTCCTTCGGGAATTATATCGCTTGCAAAATCAGCATATCCGCTGGTTCTTACAATTATTGAGTTTCCGTTACAGTCTTCAACATAAGTGTCTTTATCTTCTTTTAAAACAACATCGCCGTATGTATCGCCTACGTTATATCGTTTAAACTGAACATCTTTAAGCATAACAAGTTGATTTACCAAATTACCGTTTATTGCCGAAATATTGAGCTCTTTCGGGATAACGGGTTTGCCGCCGTCGGTTTTTACCATATAATCTTCTATTAAAGGCTCTGATATTCTTCCTACCGAACCGTTATAGTCAGCACCGAGCTGAACTTGTCCTCCGTAAGTTCCTAAATATAATCCTTTACATTTGACATAAATTAAGTCTCCTTCGTGATATAAGTTATGTAATTCGTAAGCATCTAAACTTATTTCAATACCTGCCGTACTGTCTTGTATTACAATTGTTTTATAGTAGTTGCCTGATTTATCGTTGGCAATAACGGTTCCTTTAATAATAACATCGGTATCGATTAATGTAAGTTCTCCAGTATAAAGAGCTTTCAGTTCCTGAATAGTTGTGTTCTCCTGTATGTTAGGGTTATAAACGGCTTTTTCGGGTTCTGCAAAGTCGTAATCTATACAAGATGCAAAAAACAGTATTAAACTTATACTGAAAATTCCCGTAATTTTTATATATTTATTCATAATTAAGTATTTTAAGATTTAAAATTATTTTGTGCATCGAGAGCCTGTTAAATTAACATCGTCTGTTGTGTTAATTCTTAATTGATAAGCTCCCTGAAATTTACTTAAAACAGCATCTATTGTTCCGTTACCTTGCGGTAAAGAATCTTTGGCAAAATCTGCATACGAACTTGTGCTCATAACTACTGTATTTCCGGAGCAATCGGAAATATTTCTTGTAGTATATGAAACGTTATTATCGGCATAAGTAGTATTAAAGTTTGAAAATTCTACATTTTCAAGCCTTATAAAAGTTCCGATAAGGCTGTCCGCAAGTTTATCTATTGTTAAAGTTGCGGGGGTTACGGGTGTTCCGCCGGCTGATATGTCAACATAGTCCTCAATTAAAGCACTGTTTATTCTGTCTATATTTGCTCCTAAGCCTAATTGGTAAACTTGGTTATATGTTCCGATATATAAACCTTGACAATTTATATATACCAATCTTCCGACAGGGTATTTTGTATATAAATATCCGTTATCCAAACGAATTGATATTGCTCCTGTTTCATCCTGAATAAAAAGTTCTTTATAAAAATTACCTTCTTTGTCGCTTGAAACAACAATTCCTTTTATTATAATGTTCGTATCAATTTTTGCGGGAACAGTCGAATATTTTGCTTTTAAGTCGGCAATGCTTGTATTTGCAGTCCAATCGGTAACATATTCCGGTGTTTCGTCAAAATCTTCTTTTGTGCATCCGTTTATTATAAAAAACAGTAATGCGATTACAGTTGTTATTTTAAATATATTTTTCATTACTAATTAGTTTTAAAGTTTAAAATCTGAAACTTACGTTTAAGTAATATTGCAAACCGTTGTAGTAGTAATATTTAGGAGGAAATTTTTCTAAATTTTCAAGAGATGCATCTATTCTTGCCTGCTCGTATCCTCCGGTTATTATTGATTCGTTATTCAATATATTAGAAACATTCAGACTGATATTTAAATAGTATTTATATTGAAATCTGAATGATTTTCCGACAAAACCGTCCAATGTATAATAATTGGGAAGTTTGTCTTGTTTTATCAGTTCTTCATATTCAGGTGTTGAGTGGTCAAGGTATTTTACGGCATCAACGGTTCTGGTTAATGCACTGAAAGACAGGTATGTGTCATCCAGGTAATTTGCGCTTAATCCTATCCACCAATGCTTTGGCGCCCAATATTTTACTCCTCCCGAAAATGCAGTTTGCGGTGTTCCGCTGACAAGAAATCCTTCAGCATAAACAGTTTCATTTTCGTAATAAGTTTCGGCACTGTTATCAACGTAAACACTGAAATCAGGTCTTGATGTCCATCTGTAATATCCGAGGTTTGCGACACCGTAAACTGACAATCCCGGTGAAATTGTGTATTCTGCACCGATTTCAATGCCTTGGTGTGTTTTATCAATACCTGTCATTACGAAATTAACAAAGTTGTTGAAGCCGTCAAAATAGAAACTTCTTACTTCTGTTTGATTTTTGAATTGTGTATAGAACAAATCTACGGTTGCTTTTATTTTATTTGACTGCAAAATATATCCGCCTTGCACGGAGTATATTTGTTCGCTTTCCAGCCCGCTTACAATTTGGTTTCTTGTTCGCGGAGATACGAAAGAATTTCTGAATTCGGGAGCTTTTGAAACAGCAGCTCCGTCGGCATGGAAAAAGTGCATTCCCGTAAGTTTATATGTAGCTCCGGCTTTTACTCCGTAGTTGTAAAAATGCAGTTTTTCGGAATCTCCGAGAGAGTTATCGGGGAATTTACCGTTTTGCATATTTCCGGTTCTCCAAAAATTAGTATTTGAACCTTCCAATCCGAAGTAGGCATCAATTTTTCCGATACTGTAAGCGGCATTAGCCCAAAGTTGTGTTTTGTTTACATTTGCATAATAATCGTTTCCGAATACTTCTCCTATTGTATCAACAATGTGGTTAGGATAATTAATGTCGTTATCGGCAACACCTTCTCCTACTAAGTCTCTTTCGGCATATTTGTCGATATCAACCACATATTCGCCGCCGAGCAAATCTTCTAATGTTTTATATTGTCTTGATTTGTATCGTCTGTGTTGAACTCCTGCCGTAAATTTCAGATTATCACTTAAAGATTTATTGTAAACACTGTTAAGCCACATTTGATAGTTTTCGTTTCTTCTGTTTTCGACAATATATTCGGAACGGTTTCCGGTTACTGTGTTGCCTGAAATTCCGTCAGCATCAAAAACAGTATCAATATTTGTATAATTTGCCTGATACATTGCGTTCCAGTCAATTTGTCTTTCACCGTTTATAAATTCTTGTGTTCTTCTTTCAATTGCATCGGCATCCGTAAAGTATGACGGCAGGTAGCGGTAGTAATCCGGTCGCGGATCAGCTGCATTATACCAATTGAGAGATGTTCTGTTATATTTTCCGGTTGAAAAAGCCAAAGATGTTTTAAGTTTACTTGTATTATCAATATCAAAATAATGTGTTAAGATTGCAAAAGGAGTATGCGAATCAGTAATTTTTGCATTGCGCTTTCTGCCGTCTTGCCAACCCCAGTTAGGATTATATCTGATACTTGTTAAATCGTAAACTTCCTGTACCGTAGCACTTCTGCCTCCTCTTTTTGAAGGTGCTCCGAAAACTACCAAGCCGAGGCTGTGCTTATCGTTAAATTTCTTTTCTGCCGATACAAAATATGAGTAAGCATCATAAAAAGTTCCTTCGGTATAACCTTCGTCAGCATATCTTCTTGAGCCTGATACGGCAAAAGCCCATCCGTTTTT
>JALSMF010000027.1 GCA_026987795.1 Bacteroidales bacterium | reverse complement strand
AAAAATCGCTTTGTTTATAATAAAACTCGGACAAATTTAAAAGCATATTTATCTTTTCTGATTTACTGTCAGTCTTTTTTAATGTTTTAAGCAAAGAATCGGGGGGTGATGTTTGAGCAAAAGAACATACACAAAATATTGCAGTAATTATCAATGTAAAAACTTTTTTAGGCATAGCTTAATTAAAAGTGTTAAAAGTAAGAATTTTTTGTTTAAACTTGCTTAGATTTGGTAAATGACTTAATTATATTTGTGAGATAGTCTTCTTTTTCGATATGAATTAAATGTCCTGCTCCGGGAATAATTTTAATTTCCGATTTCGGCAAATGTGTTTTTATATACTCTTTATCTTTTCCTCTGAAATACGGCGAGTTACTACCGAAAATAAAAAGTATTTCAATGTTTTTTACATTTTCTGAAAGCTTTATTTTTCGTCTCATTTCCGATAAATTATCATAAAAAGCATTTATGTTTATTTTCCAGACAAAACCTGATTTTTCTTTTTTTACATTCTTTAAAATAAGATGAATAAGAAAAGGATTTTTGAAGTTTTTATTTACAAATGCTGTTAATTCCGCCCGGTTTTTGAACGTATTCAGGTTTATGTTTTTTAAATTTTCCAAAAGTAATTTGTGGTTTAATGCTTTTTTGAAGAACTCGTTTGTAGGGATATATAATGCAGGTGAAATATCGACAATAATCATTTTTTTTACCCTTTCGGGAAATTTTTCGGCAAATTGCAAAACGGTTTTTCCGCCCATTGAATGCCCGATAAATATTGCTTTTTCTATATTTTTATCTTCGATAAACTCAAATAAATCCCTGCTCATTGCTTCATATGTATGAATGTCGGAATGCGGCGAATTGCCGTGATTTCGCATATCCGGAACATAAATTTTATATTTTTCGGCAAGTTTTTTGGCAATCGGTATCCAGTTATCCGACATTCCGAACAGCCCGTGAGTAATAATTATCGGTTCCCCTTCTCCGTATTCTCGGTAAAACAATTTCATGGTAAACACCTTTTTTCGGCTGCTAATTTCCGATTTCTATTTCAAATTTTTAAAACTTGCTTCAATTTCTTTTGAAATATTCTTCAGAACTTCATTAAAAGGCGGAGTGCCGTCAATTACGGTAACATCGTGAGTTTCCTTGTATTTTTCAATTACAGGAACTGTTTTGTCTTCGTGTTCCTGCAAGCGCTTTACAATTTTTTCCGTACTGCTGTCATACGGCATTGCTGCATCGGTTTTGCTTCGTTTGTCTAATCGGCGTATAAGTTCAAGTGTATCAACTTTTATTTCAAATATTTTTGCAATATACGAGTCGTATTTTTTCAGCAATCCGTCAAGAATGTACGATTGCACCAATGTTCGCGGAAAGCCTTTAAAAATAAAGCCTCTTACGTTTTTTGAATTTTGAATCTTTTTTTCTATCAACGGAATAACTATTTCGTCAGGAACTAATTGCCCGCTTTCGTATAAGTTTTTTATTTTTTTACCCGTTTCACTGCCTTTTTTTATTTCTTCGTCAAGCATTGCTCCGGTTGCTACAAATTCTAATTTATATTTTTCGGCTAAAGCTTTTCCCAGCGAACCTCTGCCGCTGCCCGGATGACCGAACATTACAATGTTCAGTAATTTTTTACTTAACAAATTATTGATTATTTTATCAATATCTTCGGTAACTTTCGGTATGGGCTGCATTCCGTTTACGGCAATATAATTTCCCTTTTCTTTGTAAAAATTCAAAACAGGAAGAGTTTTTTCATTATACTCCTTAAGTCTGTTTTTTATAACATCTTCATTATCATCACTTCTGCCGGAAGTTTTTGCTCTTTTCAACAGTCGTTTTATGCTTTCATCTTCTGATACTTCAATGCTTATTAATGCATCTAAACTTGAATTTAGTTTTATCATTAATCCTTCAAGGATATATGCCTGAATATAGGTTCGCGGAAAGCCGTCGAATAAAAAACCGTTTGCATCGGAATTGTTTTTGATGGTTTTTTCTATAATTTGAACAATTATCTCATCAGAAACCAATCCTCCTTTTGCAATGATGCCTTTTGCCTGTACCCCGAGTTTTGTTTCTGCAGCAAGCTCTTTTCTTAAAAGTTCTCCGGTTGATATATAAAATAAATTGTATTTTTTAATTAAAAATTCCGACTGTGTTCCTTTTCCCGCACCGGGCGGACCGAATAAAGCAATGTTAAGCATAGTTTTAAATATTTGTGATAAACAGTTTGACGTAAAAGTAGAAAAAATATTAATGTGTTTATAAAAATACCGATATAAAAGATTTTATTTCCGAAAATAGTTCTAAAAAATATATCTTTGGATTTTTAACAAATAATAACAGACATTATGATAAAGAAAGCATTTTTATCGGTTACAGTTTTATCTTTATTGTTTACCCCTGTTTTGCAGGCAGACGAAGGTATGTGGATACCTATGCTGCTGAAAAAATACAATATTGAGGATATGCAGCAAAAAGGTTTTAAGCTGACAGCAGAAGATATATACAGTATAAACAAGGCGAGTATGAAAGATGCCGTTATGATTTTCGGCGGCGGATGCACGGGAGAGCTCATTTCTGACAGAGGACTTATACTTACAAACCATCATTGCGGCTACGGCAGTATCCAGTCGCACAGCTCACTGGAACACGACTATCTTACAAACGGTTTTTGGGCTATGAGCGATAAAGAAGAGTTGCCTAACGAAGGGCTTACGGTAACTTTTCTTGTAAGAATGGAAGATGTAACAGAACAGGTATTGAAAGGCGTAAATGATAATATGTCGGAAGAAGAAAGAGGTAAACTGATAGAAGAACATATTAATAAATTGAAAGAAGAAGCAGGAAAGGATAATGATTATCAGATAAAAATAAAGCCGTTTTTCTACGGAAATCAGTATTTTATGTTTATTGAAAACGTTTTCAAAGACATTCGACTTGTGGGTGCACCGCCTTCGGCAATAGGAAAATTCGGCGGCGATACAGACAATTGGATGTGGCCTCGGCATACCGGTGATTTCTCGCTGTTTCGTATTTATGCCGATAAAAATAATAAACCTGCCGAGTATTCGGAAGATAACGTTCCTTACAAACCGAAAAAATATTTTCCTGTTTCAATTAAAGGTGTAAAAAAAGGCGACTTTACGCTTGTCTTCGGTTACCCGGGCAGAACGGAAGAATATCTTACTTCTTATGCCGTAGATATGATTCAAAATAAAATAAATCCTGAACGCATAAAAATTCGTCAAAGCATTATTGATATTATGTCGGCAGATATGGAAAAAGACCCTGCCGTAAGAATAAAATACGCATCGAAATATGCAGGAGTTTCAAATTATTGGAAAAAATGGATAGGAGAAAATAACGGACTGAAACGACTTAACGCCGTTGCAAAAAAACAGGAAACTGAAAAACTGCTTACCGAATGGATTAATCAAAACAAAGACAGAAAAGAGAAATACGGGCATTTGTTGCCTGAGTACAAGCGTATATACTCGGAATATGCACCGTACAAACTATCCGAAGAATATTTTTATGAGGCTGTTTGGCGTATGGAAAGCATTAAATTTACTTCTAATCTTGCAGGTTTGCTTCGCAAAGGAGATAAATTTACCGATAAGGATATAGAGAGTATAAAAAAATATGCTAAGAAGTTTTTTAAAGATTATAATCGCGATACAGACATTAAAATTTTTAAAAGTTTAGTAAAATTATATTATAAAAATGCAGGAAAGAATTTTCAGCCCGAGATATTTAATTTTATAAAACCTTTAGAAAATTTAGATATTGATGTTGATACAGCATTGGATACATTTGCCGATTTGTATTTTGAGAAAACATTTTATCTTAACGAAGAGAAATTTAACGATTTTATCGAAAAATACAGTTACGGTTCCGAAAGTTCTGAAAAAATAGAAAATACACCGGGATATAACTTTTTTTACGATTTCATAAATGTTTATTATACCAAAATTGCTAATAATACCGAAAAATATACTGCAGAATTGGATAAGCTTAACAGGCTTTATATGAAAGCATTAATGTCTGCCGATACAAACAGGGTTTTCTACCCTGATGCTAATTTTACGCTTCGCGTAGCTTACGGGAATATTGATACTTATGAGCCGAGAGACGGTGTTGAATACGAATATTACACAACTTTAAAAGGTGTTATCGAAAAGGATAACCCGGATATTTATGATTATAAAGTTCCCGGAAAACTGAAAGAATTGTATGAAAAAAAAGATTACGGGAAATACGGAGAAAACGGTGAAATGCATGTTTGTTTTATTGCGTCAAATCATACAACTGGAGGAAACTCCGGCAGCCCTGTTATTAATGCAAACGGTGAACTTATAGGCGTAAATTTCGACCGCAACTGGGAAGGGACTATGAGCGATATAATGTATGACCCCGAAATGTGCAGAAATATTACTCTTGATATTCGTTATATCCTTTTTATAATTGACAAATTTGCGGAGAATACTCGTTTAATTAACGAAATGACAATTGTTGAATGACAGAAATAAATGAATATCGCAGAGATATTATTAAATGAATGCAAAACGAAATAAACCGAAAAAATCAAAAAATAATCCCCCAAAAATAATCGGGTTAATGACGGGTGTTTTGTCGGCAGTATTAATTTTAACTTTTGTTGATTTAGAACCTGGTAAACCTGAAATTACCGCCGTGTTTGCCGTTGCCGTATGGATGGCTGTTTGGTGGACTACGGAAGCCGTTCCCGT